>JABIQT010000717.1 GCA_018667995.1 Candidatus Latescibacterota bacterium | reverse complement strand
GTGATATGATAGAGCAACAGATTATCGCTTCAAAAGCGGTACTCCATCTGGCCGCTCAGTACCGAGAAACGGTGCTTACCAATGCTGTACACAAGGCACTCAGGCAAACGGAACGTGGCGCGGAAGATGCGAGTGCCGGTATCATAATCCGACCGGACCAACATGACCCACTCACAGTTATGACGATGCTCAACAAGCTGCAGCGTCAGGGGATTGACCTATTCCGCATGAACAGAAAAATGGTGGTGGGGCAGCGCTCCTATCCTTCCGGCACGTACTTCATTCCCATGAATCAACCGAAGCGCGGCGTCATCAAGTCCCTGCTTGAGCGCACCTTCTTCCCGGACGACGCGTGGACACGTTTTCAGGACGGCACACCCAATCCGCCCTATGACACCGTCACGGATACCATGGCAGAGATGATGGGCGTTGCGGTGGAGCATTGTCCTGTTCCTTCTTCGGAACTGAAAGTGGAGAAGAAGTCCTTTGTCCGGGTATCCGAGCCGATATGTCCAATTGGACAGGTGACTGAGACGAGTCACGGCTATCTGATAGATCCCAGAAGCAACCAGGCCTATCACGCTGTAAATCGACTGCTTGCGGCCGGCGCCGTCGTCAAACGACTACCGGATCCCATCACGGCTGGAGAATCGAACCTACCCCGAGGCTCGTTTTTGATCACTGATGCCGCAGGTCAAGACCTCCACGCCATGGCGGGTGAGACGGGCGTGACCTTCTCAGGACAGACAGATTCAGTGAAGAATGTACCTCAGGACATGCGATCCGCGCGCACGGGTCTCTATCGGCGATATTGGGGAGGGAACATGGACGAAGGGTGGACCCGACTGGTGCTGGAACAGTTCGCCTTCCCCTATGAAACGCTGTGGGACGATCGGGTGTTGGCCGGTGATCTCGAAGAGCAGTTCGATGTCATCATTCTGCCCGACGACACAGCAGACATGATCGTCGGGGGAGATGTAGCTATCGAGAAGCGGCTTCAGAACCGACCGGTACCCGAACACTATTGGAGTGGTATTGGCGACACAGGGGTAGAGAACGTGAAGGCATTCGTGGAGGCCGGGGGGACATTGATCGCGCTAAACGGTGCATGCGCGTTCGCGATCAAAAAACTGGGTCTCCAGATTGCAGACGTGACTACGAGACTCTCAAGGAAAGAGTTCTTCTGTCCCGGATCTACACTCCGTCTGAAGGCACAGAGCGGCCACGCATTGGCGTATGGAATGCCCGAGGATCTACTGGGAATGTGCTGGAACAGTCCGGCCTTTGCCGTACAACCTTCTCACTACAACCATCTATATGAGATCGTCGTGTCCTATCCGGAGCAAGAAATCCTGCAGAGCGGGTGGCTGATCGGGGAGGAGCACCTTGCCGGGAAGGCGGCTATGGTTTCCGTTTCCTACGGGGAGGGGCGCGTGATTCTCTATGGACTTCGGCCGCAATTCAGGGCCCAGACGCATGGTACGTACAAGCTACTATTTAACGCGCTCTACACGTAAAACAGCCGTCCTGCAGGAGCTCATCTGCAAAGCAGAAACCAGCGTCATCCTAAGATTCTGAGTCCTGGGATAGTTGGCGCACTAATTCCGTCAGATGCTCAGGAAAGTTGATGGTCATCCCCATCACGCCGGAGGCAACCACATGACGCATGGTTTCTACATCGGGCACATTGGTGGAGCGGACGGGCATACCGCGTCCATTGATGTGGGCAACGACTTCGGCCGTGATTCTCTTGTGCCCGATGCCAATATGATGGCACCCCATCGCAATAGCGGCATCTACATTGGCATCAGTGGGATCCAGGGCCGTCCACCCCACCGCGACACGCTCATCCAGGCTCTTGACCAGTTCCAGTGCCTCACGGTCAAAACCGATGATGACGACTTCACCGTACAGGTCATCCTTAGCGATCAGCTCGACGAGTCGTTCTTCGACGTGCCCGGCATCCTTTATCTCCATCATCGATTTCAGACGGCCTTTATATCGCCGGAAAAACTCCGATAGGGTGGGTATTCGCTGGCCGGTGTACTCAGGGGAAAACCAACTGCCCGCATCCAGAGTTTCAAGGTCTGCGACCGTCATCTCGCAGACCGCGCCGGTGCCATTGGTGGTGCGATCCACCGTTGCATCGTGGATAAGGACGATTTCACCGTCCGCCGAAATTCGAAGATCGGACTCCACCCAGTTGGTGCCCAAGGACGGCACATTGTCAAAGGCCGCGATGGTATTCTCGGGAGCATGCGATTCTCCGCCGCGGTGAGCGACATTGAGAATCTTGTCGGGGACTATTGAGTGGCGGATCATTATTCTGACTGTGGTTCAGAGAACGGCATATATCCCTGGTCGGCATAAATTGCACCGCGTTTGATCCGAGCCAGTTCACGTGACAGGTCCTCCACCATATCCGGGTATTGGCTGTACTGGTTGTGGCGCTCCGATATATCGTCTCTCAGGTTAAATAGCTCTCCCGGAGCATCGTGGGAGACGTATCCTCGTTCCTGTTTAAACCAATCCGGTTCCTTATTGTCATCGCCGCTGGTACCATCAATGAAGACCCAATCCCCTTTGCGGATGGCAAAACGGCCGCTGGGGCTGTGATGTACCGCTAATGCCCGCACCGGCTCATCCGCTCTACCCGTGAGCAGCGGTAAGATGTTTACACTGTCCTCGCCCGCTCCCTCCGGGAGGGATACGTCAAGCATTCCAGCGCAGGTCGCCAGCAAGTCTCCC
>JABIQT010000582.1 GCA_018667995.1 Candidatus Latescibacterota bacterium | reverse complement strand
GACCAGGTTATTCCTGCCGGATCAAGATCCAGCTTGTTACCGTGCATCATATGCGCATCAGTCATAGCCGCTAGCAGGTTGTGGGCGAGCGAAACGGCATGGAAGTCGCCCGTGAAATGGAGATTCAGATCCTCCATGGGTACCACCTGAGCGTGTCCACCGCCGGCCGCTCCGCCCTTGATGCCGAAGACCGGACCGAGGGACGGCTGTCTGATCACGGGGATTGCGCGCTTGCCTATGGACCGAAGACCCTGAGCGAGTCCGATGGTCGTTACCGTCTTGCCCTCACCGAGAGGGGTAGGCGTCATGGCGGTGACTACGATGTACTTTCCTGAGGGACGGGGGGCCAGGCGGTCAATGGCTGATAGCGATACTTTGGCCTTGTACTGGCCATACTGTTCCAGTTCGTCGGGAAGGAGTCCCATTTCGTCGGCGATTTGTGTGATAGGTCGTAACGATGCGCTTTGAGCGATTTCCAGATCTGAGGACATAACCGACTTTCTGAGGAACGGCCTGAATGGCCAGGTTGAATTTTGCGGGATTGCAGTTGTATATGGAAGGTCCAGATCTTCATTGAAAAGTTGGTTGGAATCAGTTAGTTCCTTGAACTGAATCGTATGCCGACTGTCTTCCAGGCTTTCACGGTGCGTCCTTGAAAGGTCGCGGGGTTAAAGGAGGAATCATAGAGCGCCTTCAATGCGATATCGTCCAGCTCCTCGTAGCCGGTGGACTCGGTAATGTTGGCGTCGACCACTTCACCGAATTCACTGATGAGCACGCGGAATCGTACCCAATCCGTCTCTACCTTCTTGAATTTCTTGGGTTTGCTGGGCATACGAATGCGGCGAAAGCTGGGCGGCGTGTCGTATCGCCAGGCACCGGGTGGACCGCTACCGCCTCCGCCACCACCTGCCCCGATTCCCCCGCCGATGCCGCCCGTTCCCTGCCCTGTCCCTCCCGCGGAAGCCAGCCCAGCCTGATCCAGTGAGTCCGGTTTCGGATCTTCCGCCAACGCAAGATCCTTCTCCATCTCCGACTGATCGGCGATGGTGACTTCTTCCTCTATCTGTGAATCGTCAATAGGGATGGGAATACCGATAGCTACCGGAACCGGAATGCCCTTGCTGAGGATGTCGTCACCCGGATCCGGAGGGGGTTCACCGCCCGCCTTCTGTCCGCCACCGCCTCCGCCACTGTCTTCCGACGTGATCAGTTTGGAGATATCGATCAGATCAAGGGTCTTAGGGTAGGGTCGTACGGTGATCATTTCCGGCGCGCCCCATTCCAGATACTGGTAGAGGGTGTATCCTCCTATCAATCCAAGATGAAGCAGCACGGAGATCCAGGCGCCGGCATACAAATAGCGTCGTGAGAAGCGTTTGATCGGGTGAGGAACTAAATCGAAGATGTCAAGCCGCAGGAATGGCCGGTCGAGCCACTGCAGAAATGTACGATAGAGACTTGGCATAGCTGGACTAGCCCGGCTAGTTGGCTTTAAGTTGAAATAGGACGGGTACACTGAACCACATAGCCAGTGGCCTTCCATCGACCCGAGCAGGAATAAAACGCCACTGCATCGCCGCCGTTACAGCGGCGTCATCGCAGCCTGTATTACCGAGGGACTTCAGGACTTTCGTATCGGTCACGTGTCCGGCCTCATCGATATATACCGAGAGGATCACGACTCCTTCAACGCCCGTCAGTTTTGCGATGCGTGGGTATTCCGGCTCCACCCGCTTCAGCCATCGCGGTTTTTCATCGACGCGAATCCCCCCGCCTGGTGCCGCACCTGCGTTATTCGCGCCTGCCCGGGCTTGACCTGTCCCTCCCGAGCCCCCCGCATCAGCCACTGCACGAGGAGAGGCGATGTCATGAGTCGGTGCGACTTCCGTGTCCGCCATGAGACTATCTACGGCCATCCAGTCGGGTACGGGCAAAATCTTACTGAGAGGCGCCGGTGGTGGTGCTTCTTCTTTGGGAGGTATTGTCGTGGGCGGAGGGAGTACCGGTGCACTGGCGGCTGGCTCATCTGCAGTATCGATGCGCATGAGATCCGTGTAGGGTAGAATTCGTATGGGAAGCTGTTTGCCGGCATATCTGGGCACGGTCCACTGTACAGCAGCGCCGATTAGCCCCATGTGCAGGAGAAAGGCCAGTGCCACAGCAGTCGAAAAATACCGCTGGTAAACCATTTTGAGTTCATGCATAATCACTTCAGTCGTGTGTACCAGGTCAAACAGTTCACCATCGAAAACGCACCCTAATTCCTATTGATAAAAACAGTTTACGAGTGTTTACTGTCAAGGTGTTTGTCGGGTAACTATGGTGTCCAGTTAGCCGGTTCGTAGACCAGCACATCAGGCCCCGAAACATCTCTTGGTTTAGAACGATCCGTAGATACAATTGGTTCTTCGTATCACAAACCTCTGGGTACTTTTTGGTGTGGCCCAGAGGTCGGATTCTGCATCTCCTGTGTACTCGCAAGAAGGGGCATTGTGGACAATCTCTTTTCAAAGATTCTTGAAGCACATGATCGTATCCGCCCGCACGTGCTTCGTACACCACTGATCCCATCCCGGCATTTGAGTCGGATGACCGGTGCCGATGTGTATCTGAAGATGGAGAGTGAACAATATACCAACTCCTTTAAGGTACGGGGAGCCACCAATAAACTGCTGTCTCTGAGATCCATGACGGACCACTCTGATGGCAAGAGGAGAATCCGTGTCGTAACGGCTTCTACAGGAAATCATGCCCAGGGTGTAGCGCGAG
>JABIQT010000706.1 GCA_018667995.1 Candidatus Latescibacterota bacterium | reverse complement strand
TCAGGGTCTGGGCTATCTCGCAGACGTAATGACAATGGTACCTTTCGAACATTCTCCCTGTTGGACGGCCTGGCTAGCGATCAGGTGAATACACTCTTTCGCCAGGATAATACGCTTTGGGTTGGTACGGACGACGGGATCAGTCTGTTCATATGGGGCCGGGATCCTGACGAGGAACGTGATACGTTCGTGTTTTCGGATGCGTATCGTGCCTCCAGAGGCGTTCCCGTAGGTAATCTCAATTCCCTGGTAGTTGCTGGCGATGCGATCTGGGCCGCAACCGAAACCGGCGTAGCGACGGCGCTTACTGATGCGCCTAACTTAAAAGACCCTGTCGCATGGACAACATACACTCCGGCAGACGGCTTGCCGGATACAAGGGTCACCGCTCTGGCAGTTTCTGGCTCCGAGATCTGGGCCGGTACGCGTAATGGCGTGGCCCGGTTCGATGGAGGCGTCTGGATTCCCGCAAATACCGGCCTGCAGTCCACCGAGATTCGTGATATTTCGTTCATAGACGGGGTACTGTGGGCGGCTACGGTGTCAGAGGCCGCTCGTTTTGATGGCGCTGTGTGGTCATCCGTGGGCGGCGGGGTTGGACTCGAAGGAGCCCGTGCGGTTGAGGGGGGTGTTGATGGGGAGACCGTATGGATTGGCACGAGCCGCGAAGGACTTGCCAGGCTCGACTCTGGAAGCTGGCGCTTTCTCCCATCAGCGGGCCCCCGTGGTAATGTGGTCGATGCGATACACGTTGCCCGCGATGACCGACTCTGGTTTGGATTTAACAATGGTGGCGTAAGCAGCTTTGACGGTCTGTCCTGGCAATCCTATGGCACCGGAGATGGTCTCGTAGGCGGTGCTATATCCATGGTGGGTGAGCATACCGATGGCCGCCTTTGGTTTGGATCCTTTGGAAGTGGCCTGTCCAGATTTGACGAAGGATCAGTACCAGGGGCTTCGGATGATCAATGGGAAACATTGGATGAAATCAATAGCGTATTTGAAGGGGTGCCGGAGGATCCCGGTTTCGTGGTGGTCAATGCCTGGGCCGAGGACGGTTCCGGAGGACAGTGGTTTTCAAATTTTGGAGTAGGAGTGCAGCACCTCGATCCCGCGGGTACTTATACGACATTCCGTGAGGGAGTCGCTTCCCTTTCCAGTGCCCGTATCCGTGACATCTGTATTGATACCAGTGGGAGCATTTGGTTCGCCACCGACAGCAGGCTGTCCAGATACAATGCTGAGAGTCAGACTTGGAATGTGTTCAGCACCTCGGACGGATTACTCAGTCCTCAGGTCAACGGAGTGGCAAGCTCGGTGACAGGTGACGTCTGGGCAGGGACCGATGCCGGGATAACACGCATCGCGACGGGTGACGTTGTCACCTCCCTTGGTCTCCCTGCGGGGTTGAATACGAGCCGAGTAACGGCACTGCGGACGGATGCACGCGGTAATGTCTGGGTAGGTTCGCCATCGGGCCTCGCTCGTTTCGATCCCGACAGTTTCGTGTGGGAGGTTTTTACATCCGGGAACAGTCCACTTGCTGACGATCTGATAAAGACGATAGCCATTAACCAGCAAGAGGGTGAAATCTGGATAGGAACGGGGCAGGGCATCAGTCGATTCGAATCTGGCGTACTCCCGGCCAGGTCCACACAGAGAACCGTACCTGTATATCCCAATCCCTTTATTCCGTCTCAAGGAGATACTGAAGTAGTGTTCGGCGCATTAGCCGACGGTGCTCGCGTCTCGATTCTGACGGTAGACGGTCGATTGGTTCGACAGATAACGCCCAATGATATTGTGGCGCAGCAAGCCCGATGGGACGGTAGAAACGCAGCAGGTACACTCGTGGTTGGCGGCGTGTATTTCTTCGTGGTATCGGCTCCCGACGGTAGTCATTTTTCTGGCAAGATCGCGGTAATTCGATGACGATCGAACTGCTATCCGGAAGCGAAGACGCCCATGTGCAATGGGATCATTTTGTTGAAAAATCCAATAACGGTACGGTATTTCACTCGCTTCGTTTTCTGGGGTACCATGACGAATCTCGGTTCCAGCATCACCACATCTGCTTTCACAAACGAGGATCCTTGATTGGCGTGATGCCCGCTGCGATTCAGATGGTCGGTGGTCGCACATGTCTGGTGTCCCACCCGGGCGCCTCCTTTGGCGGTCCGGTTCTGCCTGGTTCCGTAAGCTACGAAGACCAGGCGGCGATGGTAGAGTCTCTCTGTTCCCATGCCTTGAGCCTGGCAGTCCATAAGATTGGAATGACCCTGCCCCCGATACCTTATATGAGCCAAGCGGATCAAACACTCGAGTTCGTACTGGCAAACGCTGGATTTCTTTACCGCAAGAGGGAATTTACCAGCGTTGTCAGCTTGGACCTCAAGCCCGAAGATGTCTTCCAGAGCCTGCCCCAGAAGACACGCGCAGATGTCCGCCAAGCGCAAAATCTCGGATTGCGTGTGGCATGGACTACGGATCCTTCAGACGATGATTTAGCCTCCATGTATGTTATGTTGTTGGAGAATCGCGCTGATCTGGACCTGGATACTCCTCCCACGCACAGTTTGGAGGAGCTCAGAGTGCTTCGGGAACGATTGCCTGGTATGCTCCATTTGGGCGTTGTATATTCCGGGAATCGTGGAGTAGCTTCAACGCTGGTATTTCAATGTAGCAAGCGGGCGCTTCTGACCTTCTATATATGTCATGATAGGTCCGCCAGAGATCTCCATCCCGTGCATTTGATGCTATATGATCTCATCTGCGAAGGGACAAGAAACGGCTTCTGTTTGCTGGATTTCGGAATTTCATCCATCGATATGAAGCCACTGAGTAGTCTGATCCGATTCAAGGAATCGTTCCGGTCGCATGGGTTCCTTCGCGACACTTTCGAAAAACAGATAG
>JABIQT010000497.1 GCA_018667995.1 Candidatus Latescibacterota bacterium | reverse complement strand
CGGCGGCTGGACGCGTGATACGTTATGCATCTGGCCTCTCAATGCAGAACGGACCGGACTGGTGGAGCCCGTAGTAGCACGAAGCTGTCGTGCGGAATTCGGCGTGCCTCCCGGTGATTCCGCATGGAGGGCCGACCACCCGGTCGCAGCCACGGTACACCTCGCCGATGGCCAATGGCATAACATACTCGGTTACCGCCTGGTGGAGGTGGCCGAACTGACCCACGCGACGCCGCCCACGCCACAGACCGGCGCCTATCTGGAAGAAGTAATCACGCAGGGACAAGCGGTTCCTGCCTGGAACTGGTAAGCCTGGTGCAATCCTGATAGGCGCACCTTGGTTGCGCCCCCGGCGTATGCACCGTCTCATCATCGCCCAGGCAACCGCCAAAAGTAGTGGCGCATGGCCACCTGAGACCATACATCATAATAACCAATCTAACGAAACGGTCGATATTGTCAGACCGTCCTACATGGATACTTGAGAGGTAATCGTGCATTACAGAATCCTCGGTCGCACCGGTTTGAAGGTGTCACTGCTTAGCCTCGGCTCTGGTGGGGCCCGTTTGATGGGACAGGAACAGGGGCTGACACAGAATGATCAGGACAAACTGGTACGAAGGAGCCTGGAGCTCGGCGTCAATCTGTTCGACACATCTCCTGTGTACGGTCATAGTGAGGAAATCCTCGGCCATGCTTTGAAAGATGTGCCCAGAGACCAGTATATCCTGACATCAAAGTGCCACCTGAGAAAAGACGACGAACCGGTGACGGATGTCCAATCCATCTACGATGATGTAGAAACCAGCCTTCGTCGGCTCCGAACCGACTGTATCGACATCATGCTTTTTCACGGTATGATGCCCGATGAAGCCTATGGTGAAGTGGTAGAGCGACTGTATCCAGCCCTGGAACAACTCCGAATGGATGGCAAGATCCGCTATATCGGGTTCAGTGAACCCTATGCCATCGATGCCGGTCACGAGGCCGCCCTGATGGGGCTCCGGAATGACCCGAACTTATGGGATGTCATTATGCTCAAATACGGCATTCTCAATCAGGTTGCCGCCACGGAAGCCCTGTCGCTATCGCTCAAACACGATGTGGGGATCATGAATATGGCCGCCGTTCGGGTAAAGTTGCCCGATCCCGCACTGCTGGAGGAACTCATAGCTTCGTGGAAGGCGCGAGGAGAGATTCCTGAAGATAGCCTTCCGGTTCAGAATCCGCTGGGATGGCTGGTGAATGGAGACGTGGATTCGGTCATCAGCGCGGGCTATAAATTCGCAGCCGATCATCCAGCCATTGCCACGGTGCTCACGGGGACGGCCACGATATCGCACCTGGAGCAGAATGCCCGCGCGCTGGACCATCCTGCGCTGCCGGAATCGGACAAGAACCGTCTCATAGAACTCTTCAGCCACATCGTGGAGTACGCTTGAGGCGACCAATTGTCCGGCATCGACCTTCGAATCGGAATTGCACTCGGTGACTGTTTACTGCGGATTGGCCAGTGGTCTTGCGACCTCGATCTCCAATCAACTAAAGTCTCAGCGACTGTCCAAATCATGTACGAACAGCTATCTCGGAGACTATGATGCAACTTGCTATTGGTGGTGATCACGCGGGGTTTCCCATGAAAAGGCCGGTTATTGAAGTGCTGACAGCAGCGGGGCACAAGGTAAGGGATTTCGGCACGCACAGCACTGAGCCGGTCGACTTTCCCGACATCGCCAAGCTCGTATGCGAAGAAGTGCGCACCGGTAAGGCTGAGCGTGGAATTCTGGTCTGCGGAACGGGCGTCGGTGCCTGCATCGCGGGCAATAAGATTCCGGGAATACGCGCCGCGCTCTGCCACGATTCCTATTCGGCACACCAGTGTGTAGAGCATGACAACGTAAACCTACTGTGTCTGGGGGCACAAATTATCGGGATTAAGCTAGCCGAGGAAATCCTCGGCGCCTATATAGCCGCCACATTCAGTACCGAAGAACACTTCCGCCGCCGCGTGGCCAAGTTGGATGAGTTGGAGCGGCAGTCGGCAGCAGAACTGCTTTCGTAGCAGCAGGCCTGCCTACGTAGGCAGGCACAGGAGCACGAGCTTCCGCCCACGTGTGATCGGACCATGCCCCGCAAGATTCTGCAAAATCCATCGACGAGAGAGACTATGGAACTGACACAGGCGCAACGGCATCATCAGCGGTTGTTTGAGGATTTTGGCTATCTGCATATCCCGGGCGTGTTCGCGGATGATGCCGACTGGATTATCGAGGAATACGAGCGGGTTTTGCAGGACAACGATGTGCCTCTGCAGGGCACAGAACGCAGAGGATGCTCCAATGTAATCGAAGGCAGCGCACGCCTCTGCACCATGATCGATAATCCCGTTCTCGTCGAAGCACTGTCTGCGATAATGGGCGATGACTTCAACTATCTGGGAAGTAGTGGCGAGCTCATGGTTGGGGACGGGATGTGGCACCCGGACGGTCGCTTCCCCATTGTGAGATTCGTGAAGGTGATCTTGTATCTGGACCATCTGACCCAAGACACGGGAGCCCTGCGTCTCGTTCCAGGTTCCCATCTGCAAAACTGGCCCGGTGAGAACATCGATACGCAAACCCGCTGGGGAATATCGGACCATGAGATGCCCTGCGTATCGCGGCCCAACGCACCTGGGGATGTGGTGCTATTTAATCAAAACACCCTTCACAACTCACTTAACGGTGGAAATGCACGTCGTTTGCTGGTCATGGGATTCGCCTCCTCCTGCCATTCGGAAGAGGAAATCAGCGACTTCAAAGGCCGTTACGCCTCACCCCAATACTCAGACATCATGCTCGAAACCGCCGGACCGGAGCGGATGCGTCATTTGCGTCAGCCGTTGGAACTGAGTACGCAGAAATGATCCGGATCGCAGTGCTTACCGCGGCGGAACACGACTGGAGTCATGGACCCAATTTCAGTCAGATCATCAACGGTTGCACGGAAGAGCGGGCACGGACCGCCGGAATGAAATTCATCCCCTCGTCCGTAGCTCCTTTATGTGACGACGCCCGTGTTACTGCGATCTGGACACCCGATCCTGCCCGCACCAAAGTAGTGGCACGGGCACTCGATATTCCCTGGGCCATGTGTCGCTCCGACGATGCCGTTGGGAAGGTCGATGCGGTCCTATCGAGCGACGACAGCTGTGAAC
The DNA here is from genome assembly GCA_018667995.1 of Candidatus Latescibacterota bacterium. Lineage (GTDB taxonomy): Bacteria > JAAXHH01 > JAAXHH01 > JAAXHH01 > JABIQT01 > JABIQT01. The sequence goes on along the minus strand of JABIQT010000497.1, from coordinate 378 downwards.
AGTGGGAAGACCGCAACGCCTCGTGGGCCATGCCCTATATCGCTGCCGGGACGCCCGCATTTCTCGACAAACCGCTCAGCCATTCAACACGGGAAGCCTTTGAGGTCGTAGATCTGGCTCGAGAAAAGAGTGCTCCGATTCTTTCCTGCTCGGGGTTTCGTTTCTCGGAGACCGTTCGGAGTCAGAGACGTAACATGGAGACACTCGGCGATATCGTCGGCGCAGACGGCGCCGGGCCGCTGGGCTGGCTCATTTTTTACGGTGTGCACGTAGTCGATCCCTTGGTCTCTATGATTGGCGTCGGTGCACAGTGGGTACAGCACACAGGATCACCCGAAAATCACCTTGTGGTAATCGGCTATGACCGGGCCCGGACGG
>JABIQT010000499.1 GCA_018667995.1 Candidatus Latescibacterota bacterium | reverse complement strand
TTCCAACGGTGTATTCGAGGCGGCGATTACACGTACATTTACGGCCACTTCCCTGGCACCACCCACGGGGCGGATACGCCTGGTCTCAAGGACGCGCAGCATGGCTGCCTGGGCAGACGGAGAAAGATCGGAGATCTCGTCCAGAAACAGAATACCAGTGTGCGCAAGTTCGAAGAGGCCCTGTCGGTCCTCGGTGGCTCCGGTATAGGATCCTTTCGCCGCGCCGAAAAGCTCGCTTTCTACGAGGTTTGCTGGAATGGTCGGGCAGCTAACCGCGATGAAGGGGCGTTCTCCTCCGTCAAGCTGCCTATGAATCTCGCGTGCGATGACCTCTTTCCCTGTTCCGGTTTCACCAGTTACCATTACCGTGTCGCAATCCGTCTGTACAACCTGCAGGATTTGTTCCCGCACTCGCTTGACATGGTCGCTTTCGCCAATCAGGATATGTTCGTTCTCACGATTACCATCAAGTTTGAGATGGTCCACGGTAGCGTGGAGCGTGTTGTTTTCTTTCTGTAGCGTTCGGAGACGAATGGAGCGCTCGAGTACGGCGTCCAGTTCGAGTAACTTAATGGGTTTGGTCAGGAAATCGGCGGCGCCGAGCCGCAAAGCCTGCACGGCCATCTCCATATTGCCGTGTCCCGTCATGATTACAACGGACAAGTCCGGGTACTGTTCTCCCAGCCGCTGCAAGAGGCCCAGACCGTCCATGCCGGGCATCCGGACGTCACTGATGACAAGGTCAAATCCGCCGGTCTGTAGTATGTTCAGTCCCTCCGCCGCAGATTGGCTGGATACGACGTAGTGGTCGGATTCCCGAAGGTAGTCGCCAAGTGTCTGGTGCACGATCGGTTCGTCGTCTATCAATAACACATTCAATGAAGTCGTCATTCGTGAATCTCCGGGGTACTGGCCAAGCTTGAGGAGGGTAGAGAAATGGTGACGGTCGTGCCGACGCCTTCCTCAGATTCAATTGAGATCGTGCCACCCCACTGTTCCACAATGGATCTGCATATGGGCAAACCGAGGCCGGTGCCTTTGTCGTTGTCTTTAGTCGTAAAGAAGGGCTCAAACACTTGGTCTTGTATAGCGAGGGGTATTCCTGTTCCATGATCCTTGACCAATATGTTTACCTGGTCACCGGAACATGTGATCTGTGCATCGACCGCTGGCCTCTCAGACTCAGAGGTCGTTGAGATGGCTTCCGCGGTTGCATCCTGTGCATTGATCAACAGGTTCGTGATGACTTCCTCGAGGGAGTAGGGATTCGCCTCCACCAAGCATTTCTTTTCGCTTGGCAACACGTTTAGAACCAGGCCCTGGGCGTGGAACTGGTCCTCGATAAACCGAACAGTAGAAGCCAGTACCTCGTTGACATCTATCGTTCTGGTTTCCGGCTTTCCGGCCTCCCGGGCAAACATTCGGGCATGTTCCACAATGTGTGACATCCGGTCAGCCTGTTCCATAATGAGGGATAGCCTGTCTCGAATCTTACCGTCGTCTGGAGACCAACCTCGGTCGAGGCCGAGCAGGAGATGTTCTGCCAAGCCCCTAACACCCACGAGCGGTTGATTCAACTCGTGGGCCATACCGGCCGACATGATTCCGAGCGATTTCAATCGATCAGATCGGATGGCTTTCAGGCGCTGTGCCTGAAGGAGATTTTCGGCCTGTACCCGTCCTGCCTCGGCCTTGCTGCGAGATTCGTCGGACGTATTGAGCGTACGTGCGTACCGGCCGATCATAAACATGAACGCGATAATGATCAAGACTACAAGAAGGGACACACCACGTTGTGTATCGTACAACCCCCAGCTCTCGCCCTCCAATCGCAGCAGGCCAAGAACTGATGGTATGCCGATAATACCAATCAGTAGCCTCCTGGACATGATGCCGCCCGCCTGACTATCGGTAACCGTTGCCATGATCCCCTGGTCGGGAACCTGGCAGAGATATGCGGTCGCAATGGCGACGCCCAGGATGCTGGCAATTGGGGACATACCTGTGGTCGAGTTGAGACCAAATAGTCCGTATATGTGTCCAATAGCAGAGAGCAGAGCTATACTTCCGGCTGCAAACGCCAGGCACTGGGCAATCTTTCGTATCGAGGGTTGGGTGGTCGAGCCGGCCATTGTTGCAAGCCCCAACGCAATGCCATAGAGTCCCACAGATAGTGTCATGGAGGGTGTCGCGATCATAAGGGAACCCACTGAAATAGCAATACTCCCAAGAACCACTCTCACTGCGCTATCTGGTACTCCCGACGGCAGCTCCCAGGACATGGCCAATCCAGATAGGATGACGATGGCGGCCATTTCGAGGGAAATGAGAGACAGTGTGGTGCTGTAGACCGACACGAGATCATTCGCTGCCACTACCGCACAGACGATGGCCGTGCCGATCGAAAGCCGACTGGCGATCCGGGAGTATGATCTGAATGCCGCTATCAATGCGGGGTCGGCGGCCATGAGAAACCTTCCAAAGTTTGCGTCTTCCGCTGTTGTGTGGCGAACAATATACAGGTAGACACAGTTTCGGTCACGGTGATTATTGGCAAATTACGGGCCGGACCAAGACGATAATTCCTTTGCGATGACTATCGTTTCGGTTTAGATTCCACAGCTGATTGAAGGCGATACAAACGCCTTAAATAAGCGAGTGTCACCAACCACCACCTTCATCTACAGCATCGATGGGCCCAGTAATCGCGGGTGGGTTGTGTTGGAATCGGGGATCAGGGCTATCATGGTCAGACAGTTCGACATACCGGTCTTCTACAAGAGTGAGATCATCTCGCAGGTTAAACGGGCGCGTTCGGCGGCGGATCCCCGCAAAAGAGATCTGTCACCATCCATACTAGACTTCGGGGCTGTTCGGTTCATACTTGCTCGTCATTTCGGCTTCTGTTTCGGAGTGGAAAATGCCATTGAAATCGCCTATAAAACACTCGACGATCATCCAGATGAACGGGTGTTTTTCCTCAGTGAGATGATACACAATCCTAATGTAAACAACGATTTACAATCCCGGGGTGGTCGGTTCATTTTTACCACTTCTGGAGAACAGATCGTCCCC
>JABIQT010000548.1 GCA_018667995.1 Candidatus Latescibacterota bacterium | reverse complement strand
CTGTTGCCCAGTAGGAGCCCCGATCCCCCATGGTGATGATCACTGTGCCTACCCCCCTATCTAGAAGACAGTGAGCCGCCCTATTTGCCGACGCATCGTCGACTACTTCTATTCCCGTTAGAGAAGCGGCCTCCACCTCATTTGGGGTTAAATAGTCGACCTGTCTTAGGAGGCTGTCATCCAACGGACAGGCCGGGGCAGGATTGAGGATAACTGGTACCTGGTGTTCCGAGGCAAGATTGGCTGTAAATGCTACTGTTTCGTAGGGAATCTCTAGTTGGAGCACGACCATATCCGTAGAGACAAGGGCTGAATGGGCCAGTGCCACATCTGAACTGGTGAGTTTCATATTCGCACCGGAAGCCACCGAGATCGCATTTTCACCGGAGCGGTCCACCATGATCATTGCGATCCCGGACGGTGCACTCTTGTCTCGCACTACATACTGCAGATCGATATGATCGGTTGCATACTGTTTCAGCGCCTCATCACCAAATATATCGGTACCAATTCGGGCAACGAAGGTTACATCTGCGCCGAGACGGGCTGCCGACACCGCTTGGTTGGCCCCTTTGCCTCCAGGAATAATCGCAAATGTCCCACCCAGAATAGTCTCGCCTGGAACTGGTATTCTGTCCGATGAGATGACCATGTCGGTGTTCGAGCTGCCAACCACGAGAACAGAAGGCATAGTAGTAGAGTTAAATCCTATTCTTCGTAGATGATGTTCACGGTATCAAGGTAGCTACTCAAGCCGTCGACAGCCAATTTGAGTTCATCGACATCGGCATCACGAGCGGCATCTTCCAGCCGCCTGCCATAATCTGTGATCGCATCAAACCCGTATCCGCCACCTGCCCCCTTCATCTTATGGCCGATGGATTGGATGCATTCAAAGTCGACATCATTCAAGGCCTTCGTCATTTCCACGATGTCCTTACGACGATTCTCCAAAAAGCCGGGAATCAGATCGGCCAGGTCTTCATCGATGTATACGGTGTTATCCTGTTCGTCGGTGTTCATGCACTTCTGCTCCTTGCCATGTTGCCCTGCTCAGTCCATTTCAATGGCCAACAACGTAAGGTCATCACTGAAATCCTCATCATTGCGCCAGGTACGGAGATCGTCCTCTAGTTTCTTCAACAACTCCTGCAATGGCATATCACGCCATTGCCGTAACCGATCAAGCAGCCGCTCCTCTGAGTAGGGCTCTTCAGCGGCGTTGAAACACTCGGGTATCCCATCAGAATAGAGAAAAATGCGATCGCCTGATTCGAAGGTGCTCAGCTCAGTTTCGTAATCTCCCGCGGGAAGGATTCCGATTGGGAGACTACCGGATCCGAGAAGTTTGATGTCGCCATCACGTGGCAAATGTATCGGTGGCGGATGGCCAGCATGGGCGAGACTGAGTTTCTGCTCGTTGATATTTATCATTCCGTACACCATGGTGAAGTACTGCATAGTGTCTTCGTCGACCTGGAACCGTTCATTCAATTCTGAAAGTACGACTTTGGGCTCCGATATCAGATAGCCAGGCGAATTGGGGAGGCGGTACTTGAGTGGACTGTCCAATATGGGGGTCAGAAATCGACTCAAGGTAACGGAGAGCATGGCCGATGGTACCCCGTGACCGGCAACATCCAGCAGGTAGAAGCCGATGTGATGTTCGTCCAGCTGAAACAGGTTGAAAATATCCCCCGCTACAAACCGGCTGGGACAGAAAATCCAGGAAATATTGAAGCCTGGCAGTTTGAAATCCGCGCGGGGGAGCAGACTACGCTGCATTTCCGCACCCGCTTCCAGATCCTTGTTTATCTGGTCGTAAGCCTTGCTGAGCTGTGCGTTGGTGTCAGTCAACTTGTTATTCCGGTCTTCCAAGTCTTTCTCGAGCATAAGAATCCGCTCACCAGCTCGGATACGCATATTCAACTCGCCCTTATTGAAGGGCTTGGTCACGAAATCATCGGCACCCGCTTCCATCCCGTGTATAAGGTCGTTCTTCGCATCACGGGCGGTTAGCAGAATTATATAGACATAACGGCCTAGATTGGCAGCTCGAATTCGTCGACAAAGTTCGGGGCCGTCCATCTCCGGCATCATCCAGTCGCTGATGACCAGACTGATCGAGTCATTCTCTAGCGCCGATAGCGCCTCCTGTCCGTTACTGACGGACAAGACCTCATGATCCCACCCCTCGAGCATCCGTCCCAGGAGCATTCGGATATCCTGATCATCGTCGGCGATTAAAATGCGCATGCTGAAGATTCTCCTAGGTTGCTACGTTTCATTGGATGTGACTCCGGCAGTCTGAATCCATTGTTCTATGAGTGCCAAGAGGCGTTTCCGTCGTAAGGGCTTTGTCATGTAGTCATCCATACCATTCTTCAAACACGTCTCTCTATAGCCCTCAATTGCGTGCGCCGTCAATGCAACAATCGGTACGCGCCGGCTATTGGATTCCTGTTCCCAGCTACGGATTGCCATACTGGCTTCGAACCCGTCCATTACAGGCATCTGAACATCCATCAGAATCAGATCGAACTTGTTATGCTTGATGGTTTCAACGGCTATCTGACCGTTGTCCGCTACGTCTACTACATAATTCGCTTTTTCTAGGATCCTCAACACCAGATTCTGATTGTCGATGTTATCCTCAACGAGCAGAAGGCGTGACGGTGGACCACCTTCGTCATTCAAGAGCGTCTTACTCCCTGCACCACCTAGTAGACCAGAGGAGTCTGTGATGTCGTCAGCAGTATCTATCTCGGACGGGATTTCCTGGACCGGTTCGATCTCCACATTCTCAAGCGACACAGGAAAAGGTATTAGGACATGGAACGTGCTGCCCACGTCGGCCTGGCTCTCTATCCAGATTTTCCCTCCCATTAACTCAACGAGAGAACTAGATATGCTCAATCCGAGTCCCGTCCCGCCATATTTTCGGGTCCGCGAACTATCGGCCTGCACAAACTTACTGAATATCTTGTCCTGATCATCCTTCGATATTCCGATACCCGTGTCCGTGACCCGACCAGATATGGTCACGGTCTCTTCGGACTGAGGAGAATCCTTTGATCGCTCGAGTACCAAAGTTACGGATCCATCTTCTGTGAATTTTATCGCATTACTGACCAGGTTAACCAGTATCTGACGGACGCCCGTGGGATCTCCAAGAATCGAGTCTGGTAACTGGGGATCTATGTAGGTCTCCAGACGAATCCCTTTTTCGCCCGCCCGTTGACTGAACATCATTGTCACCTGCTCCGCCACGTCCTGAATGCGGAACGGGATGTGTTCCAGTTCGAATTGTCCTGCCTCGATCTTGGAGAAATTCAGCAAGTCATTGACTAGGCTGAGAAGACCTTCGGACGATGAGTGAATTACCTTAAGGTAGTCTTCCTGTTCCGTGGAGAAAATCGAATCCTCAACGAGATCAGTCATGCCTATGATCGCATTGAGCGGTGTGCGAATCTCATGGCTCATATTGGCAAGAAACTCCGATTTTGCCTGGCTGGCAGCCTCGGCCGTCTCTTTAGCCTCCTTGAGGGCCTCTTCTGTTTCTTTCCGTTCCGTTATATCCCTGTGGTACCAGATACGACCATAATACTGCCCGTTCGGTCCCGTCATAGGGACTGAATACTGTTCAAATGTGCGGCCGTCCACCAGAGAAATATCATCGTGGCCGGACTCACTCCAGTTGTCGTATAGATGTTCGACTCTCTTCAGATACCAATCTGGTTCCGCTACTATCTCTCCGATGTGCGCCAGCGCCGAATGGTTTGACCGCTCGCGCACAATCTCTACCGGAATGGCCCACATGTCTACGAACTGTCTGTTAAAAGAGATCCAGTTTCTAGCTTCGTCTACAACAAGGATACCATCTGGCGAGACTTCCTGCTGTGTCTGGAGAATAGTATTTCGGAACTGAAGTTCCTCCGCAGCCTGTTTCTGATCCGTAATATCTGTAAGTGTCCCGGAAGCACCCACGACCTTGAGTGCTGTATCACGGGTGGGGTATGCCATGATCTCCAGCCAGCGAAATCCCCCTGTTCGTGTGAGATAGCGGACCTCCAGGCGATAGGTCGGAGTTCCCTCCTCTATCAATACTTGAAACGCCTTTGATATCTGCGGTCGATCATCCGGGTAGGCGAACTTCAGAATGTTCTGATCTATACTGTCTGAAACTTCGTAACCTGTAATTTCCGACCAGGCGGTATTGAGGAAAGACCAGTTACCCAATACATCCGTCTGGAAAATAACCTCCTTTACACTTTCCACAACGGATCGATAACGCTCTTCATTCTCCTGGACTTCTGAGTACAGTCGCGCGCGTTCAACGGCGATATTGACGTGCACGCTGAGAGCATTGATCAATCCCAGATCAGCGGCCGTGAGCTGGGTATCTCCGGTGCTCTCAACGTTGATCGTCCCGGCAACACGCTTTTGATCAAAAAAGGGCACGCAGATTTCAGACTGAAACCCCTCTCCGGCATCCAAGAAATCAGGATCCTTCGTCACGTTCTCAACGAGCACCCCTTCACCACCTGACACGACGCGTCCGCTGACACCCTCTGTCTTGGAAATCCTATGGATCGGTTCCTCGTAACCGGTCTGGTGCTGCAGTATCAGAACATCGCCCTTGAGTAGATAGAGACTCACATGTGTATAACCGAAAGTCATCGCTGTTGCCTCGACTACTGTTCGGAATAGCATATCGAGGTCAAGTTCACGAGCAAGAGCAGTGCGGATTTCATCTAGAAGTTCCAGCTCTTGTGTCTGGCGCTGCGCTGCGAGTAGAAGGTCCCGGTATTCGCCGCCACGCTGATTATCTGGCTGTCTGCGGGAAGAAATGTCTTGAACCAGCGCGGTGAAGAGTCGCCGCCCATCCGTGGTATGCTCTGAGACGCAGAGCTCCAATGGAAACGTGGAGCCGTCCTTTCGCAGACCGACAAGCTCAATTCGCTTCCCGAGTATCTTCGGTTCTCCTGAGGCGAGATACCGAGCCATACCCGAGCGGTGCGGAGCTCGGTAATGAACAGGCATGAGTGCCTCGATGCTCTTGCCGAGGAGTTCGTCTTCATCATAACCCCAGAGTGCGAGGGCCGTATCATTGGCGAGCACAATCATGCTATCAGGATCGATAGTCAGAATGCCTGTGCCGACTGCATTGATTATTGATTCGTAGATAGGATTCATCCGGTTCTATCCGGAAAGAGTGGAGATCGCTGTCCGCAGCCCCGAACAGATTTCGTTTAATTTATGCGGTGTAGGAGATTGCGTCAACTTGATTAACAGGCCTCTCCTACAAGGCATTTTTCAACCCATATCTGCCGTTCGAACACATCCGGAACACTGTCCTTGCTGGATTTACAGGGTACATGGGTGGCATCCGTATGGGCAGTATTACCACACGTATTCATATGCGAACCTCTACACGAAATGGAAGGACCTTCCGGCAATGAAGATTGCTCCCGACAAACCTAATCACCTCGCAGCTGAGGCCGAGAGCTGAGACCCCGGACCTTGCATGGCAGCCATCGACCGGTACTAACCGGATGACAGGCGGCCAGCTGCCTTTGCATATTGCCTCTGTATGAGGCACGCCATTGACCGGACCTACAATTGGCGGATAGCAGCTTTCTGCAGGCCCCTCCATGGAAGACAAACTGTACGAGAAAAACCATCACGGGCCGCGAAACTGTCAGCCGCAGAGAGCTTGACGAAAGCCAAAGAACTCGTCAAGATTGACGAACTGACAGCTCTCCACATGTCGGGAGAAGAGCCTGGGAACCGAACCTGCCCCAGTCTCTTTGGATCCAATGGAAATGCCATTGCGCCATCGGGCTCCGAAGATAGTTCTCCGCGTAAATCAGCCCGAAGGGAAGCGGCTCCACTATTGTAAATGCAGGGCATAAGGGTCAATGCCTGGATTAATTGGAATATATCTATCTACCGTAACTGTAACACAGTCTACCGTAACTGTTTCACCATCAACCGAATCGGATCGCTCCTTGCATCGCCTGCATCTGTTGATAGTACCTCAGGTGTAGAATTCCCAAGCGATAGGACTCTCCCTCATGCACATACCCTTACTCAGATCTTCAGCATGACGCAGCACACAGAACAGCACGTAAACGAAATAACTTGACAAACTTCCATTTTGAAATAAACTTCAATTCCAGTTATTCCAACTATCTTGAATCAGCGAGTTTGTGGCGCTCCATTGGCCGGTGACCTGGTAGTGAACACCAATACGGGAGTATACCAATGCGAAGGAAGACAGTAATCACGACCGGGGATGTGGCCGAACATTGTCAGGTATCATACGAGACAGTGAAGAACTGGATCAGACAAGGGAAATTGCCAGCTTTCGAAACACCTGGAGGACACCATCGTATAGTGATCGAGAATTTCAAATCCTTCCTCGAATCCTATGGCATGCCCGCCTATCAACAGGGCCCAACCGTCGACCCAGCCCCGCCCACTGATGGCAAGAAGCGAATATTGATGATTGATGAAGATAGCTCACTGCTGAATAAAGTAGTTGATTTTCTCAGCAAATCAGGTGAGTATGAATTCGCCACGGCAAGCAACGGTTTTGACGCAGGTATGCACGTGGCCGCTCTGAAGCCAGATTTACTGATACTTGATTTCCTGACGCCAGGTCTGAATGGCTTCGACATATGTCGAACGATCAAGACCAGTCCTCATACCAGAGGCACACTTGTGTTAGCGACCACGGACCATCCCGAGGGTGGTAATATGAGCGGCATTTACGAATGTGGCGCAGATGACGGCTTGATCAAACCGTTCGAGTTGGAAGAGCTTCAATCTCGTGTATCAAAACTGTTTTCAAGTCCCTCAAAGGCCGGTTCATCCTCCCAACGAGCCTAGGCCTATTTCATACTTAGGGATTGTCCTATGGCCAGAAACGCAGTAGAAAGCAAAGCGGGGAAGCCCGAGATCTTACCGGAGCGGACCTGTCCATTCTGCGGGAGCCTCAAGGTACACCGATCTCGGCGCCATGTTCTGGAGAAGTGGTTCTCTTGGACAAGATCTGGTCAGCGAAAATACAAGTGTCGTGAATGTAAGCACCGATTCTGGAATCTCAAGGACCCGGTGTCCTCCCGAATATTCGCACATCGCCCGCCCGAAAACGAGACCTCGTCATCAAAAAAACGCCATAGGCGAAGCGATGGGACCAGTCCCTATCAGCGTTTTCAGGTATGGCTATATAGAAAACACAGCCTCACTGTAGGCATACTGGTCTTGCTAATGATGGCAGCGTCACTGGTGATCTTTTTCGTAATTCTGGGCATCCAGCAAATAGGATAGCATCAGGTATCTCGCGGTATTCAGTGCCTGTGTCGCCTGCCCCCTAATACCCCCAATCCAAAACTCACGCCCACATGAATCTTTCAAGTCGCGTCTGTAACTACTGAGCTCGCTTCCATGTAGATTTCCCGAACAGGGACAATCCGCGGCCCAATTCTAATTCTGCCGCGGAGTCTAATGGGAAGCTCTCATGATCGCACGCGACGTGGTCTTCCAGGCATAGTGGCCTTGTCCCCGATATACGGTAGAATTTAGTCAGATGGTTTGGCTGCTCTCACCCACAGACATCCCTCCTCACCTGGTCTGTAAGAAAGCTCGTTATCAAAGAAGGGACCATACAGGTTTTCCTTGGGGCCCTTTCTGGAAACACGGTATGTCTGAATTACTAGCTTATCCAACAACGAGGCCTTAATGATAGTTTCATTCAGTTGTTGTGGTTCACAATCAGAAGGTGGTTCCTCCAGGTTGAAGCTACCGATAAATAAACCGCCAGGTTTCAATATTCTGACTATCTCATGGCACATGTTCTGAAAGCTGTCCACATGGTCGATTGCATTGAGGGTAAACAAGACGTCCACGAATTCACTCGGTACTGGGATCACACGCTCAGTGGATTTGAGATAAACCATTCCGTGTGAGATGACATCGTCGGTAAATGCATCAGCGTACTTGTCGGCGAGTACATCTATTCCGATACGAAGCTGTGCCACATCCGCCCATGCGAGACTTCCTCTGGGCCCACACCCGAAGTCTGCTACGATTTTTCCCTTCAGGAAGGCATCATCATCCTCTCCAGCCATGGCGAGGAGAATACGTTGGTAATTTGAATTTTCGAACGTGTTTTGGTCAATCTCAAATCTGCTTCGCCAGAAGTCAATTTCAGCATGGTATTTATCGTCATATTGGTGGTAGGCTCTGTAATAGATGATCGGCCGCAGGATATGCTTGAGGCGTTCGGGAAAGATCTTTCCCATAGTACTTAAAATCGACATATGGATCTTCCTTTACTACGGGAGGACGTCCGCTAAAGACGTACTTTGGCTGGGAGGAATAACCACACCACTATTCCCTGCTAGTATTGCCAGGGTCGTGAAAAATGGATAGCACCTAAAAACCATTTCCGAATCGAACAAGATTCCGATCTTTAGACACGTAGGTCTCGGTCCGCCCGATATTCTCACTGAATCGTAGAGCTGTGATCTCGACCAAGCACCGCAGCTATTGGCTTCTCGCACATTCCATTGATGTAAGTCATGTTCGTACTACAATTGCCATTTTATCCACACTCGAGCTGGCCAAGGTTCATGTACAGTCTATTGAGGTCGCAGTATCGCGTCAATCAGGTTTTCGGTCTGACTAACTCTGTTGACACTCAGAAACTACCCTCGTAATTTGGATTAGACTCAATAGACAGGAGAACAAGTGTCCACTAAATCTGAATCCGAGACAACGTCTGAACTTCCCGGGCCGAATGCGCTATCCTGGATCAAGAGAGATGAACAGTTCATATCTCGATCCTATACGCGCTCCTATCCCTCAGTGATAGAAAGGGGTGAAGGTGTATATGTGTGGGACGTTGATGGTCACAGATATCTCGACTTCAGTGCCGGTATAGCTGTGTGTTCAACCGGCCATTGCCATCCCGTTGTTGTGTCGGCCATTCAGGAACAAGCAGCCAAGCTGATTCATATGTCGGGAACGGATTTCTACTATCCCGTGCAAATCCAGTTGGCGGAGTTATTGGCTGGAATGGCACCCGGTGATCATGAAAAGCGAGTCTTTTTCTCGAACTCGGGTGCAGAATCCGTCGAATGTGCCTTCAAACTGGCTAGATATGCAACCGGACGG
>JABIQT010000265.1 GCA_018667995.1 Candidatus Latescibacterota bacterium | reverse complement strand
GCGCCGCCGGAATCTCCGGCGGCGCTTTCCTATGGTGTCTCCAACAGTCGGCGATCTACTTTGGTTGCGCCGTGTAGCGCAAGTATGGTTTCACCTTGCGGATGTCTGAAAACATCTTTGCCGCATCATCATCCGATACCGTAGGCACGATAATGCAGTCTTCACCATCTTTCCAGTTCACAGGCGTAGCCAGCTTATGCTTCGCCGTAAGCTGCAGCGAATCGACCACCCGGAGAATTTCATCGAAATTCCGCCCCGTCGAAGCCGGATAGGTCAACATCAGTTTGACCTTTTTATCCGGTCCAATTACAAAGACAGATCGGACCGTCATCTTGTCGTCAGCATTCGGATGGATCATATCGTATAACGTAGCCACATTCCGATCGGGATCAGCGATGATAGGATAATTGACCGTGGTATTCTGCGTTTCGTTAATATCGTTTATCCAACCATGATGCGAATCGAGGGCATCCACGCTCACCGCGATGACCTTTACATTTCTCTGGGTAAAATCATTCTGGAGCTTCGACATGTAGCCCAATTCCGTCGTGCACACGGGCGTATAATCTGCAGGGTGCGAGAATAGAATCCCCCAGCCATCGCCCAGCCAATCATGAAAATCGATGGTTCCCGCTGTCGTTTCCGCCGAGAAATTTGGTGCTTCATCGCCTATACGAATGGACACAATTGCCTCCCTGATACCTGTAGAGATGTTTCAGATGCTGAATCTATTTACGCGGACATGGCTCCGACAACCGAACCATAACTGCCCGATAGATCGCTACTGACGAATTGATAAGTGTGTTGCCAAATATACCCAATCACAAGGTCCCAAGAAAGCTAGTAATTCGCAGAGATGAAAAAAATGAAGATCTACATTCTCAAGTTAACCGGTGGCCATGACCCAGAAGGATATATAAGTTATTGAAGTTCAAGCTTTTAATACCGTGGCTGAATCAACAATGGCTGGAATCATCAGGGACCTCGTACACCGTCATTTCAAACGGTAGCCCCGGAATAGTGAGACGCGAGTGTTCTATGAGGCCCTGTTTGTCCGGGATATGCGAGGCAACTGCTTCCGTGATCCCAACGCCTTCTGGAACATTCTGTGCGACCCACGCCATGGTCAGGAACGCCGTGTTTACGCTATCTCCAGTGATATCCGGTTTGCTGTAATCCGGATGACCGATGGAGCCCAGATATATCTCACCGCAGTGCAGTGTAATCACCAAGTGCTGATCGCCAACAACGGTCCGGGCATTCTTCGCCGCAGCCAAAGCTCGTTGCGCATGGTTCCCTCCTGAAAAGAAACACAGAAAACCATCTCCCACGTACTTGATGGGTACCCCGCCCTGCTGCAGAATCGCCTCCGTAAGTGTATAAAACACACCGTTTATCCACGTTGCGACGCTCATGGACGGCATCCGTGCCGATCTAGCGGCGAACTGATTGATGCTGGTACACAGAATAGTGGCTTCCAGGGCATCTGTGGGTTCTTGAGGTCCCACCAGGAGCCAGTCCGTGGTGACCCCGAGAATGATCGCAAGGTCTGGTAGCAGAGCGATGTCGGGCGCGTTCTCGCCACGTTCCCACTTAGAGACCGCCTGCGCACTCAGGGCGAGCGCATTCGCGATGTCCTGCTGTTTCAGCCGCCGCTTGAGCCGCTGCTCTCGAATGCGGCCACCCAGCTCAACTAAATCCATTTTCAAGACCGTCCTTTGTTCTTGACTTTCCGCGTTTTCCCGGTCAGAATATAGCGGTAACTTACCCGAACAAAATACCGTTTCTACGGAGAATATCAACTTGGAATTGTGGCAGGGGATCTTTCTGGCATCAGCCGGAGTCGTGGCCGGTTTTCTCAACGTGATGGCAGGAGGCGGATCACTGCTAATATTGCCGATACTTGTGTTTATGGGTCTCGATGGGCCCTTTGCCAACGGTACCAACCGAGTGGCTATCGTGGCCCAGAATACCACGTCAGTTATTGGTTTCTTCAGAAAGGGTTATTCCGATCTGAGGACAAGTTTAACGCTGTCCCTGTGCGCGCTGCCCGGGGCCGCATTAGGGGCCTGGCTTGGTACAAGGGTAAGTGGTGAGTTGTTTGAGCGTATCCTCGGCGGCATCATGCTAATCTTGCTCGTCCTCATGGCTCGGAAACCAAAGAAGAAGGAAGTAAACGAGGCACAACCCCAGCGCCCACTGCTAGGACACCTACTCATGGTTGGCATCGGCTTCTATGGTGGTTTCATTCAAGCAGGTGTTGGGTTTTTGCTAATGGCGGTGCTCTACCGAGCCATGGGACTGGATCTTGTGCGTGTAAATATGCACAAGGTGTTCATTGTTGGTGTATATACCATTGTGGCTCTGGCAATATTTGCGGCCAAGGGACAGGTCATCTGGATGACAGGACTTGTACTGGCAGTTGGTAATTCCATTGGAGGCTGGATTGGCACGCACTACACGGTAAAGAAGGGCGAAAGATGGATCCGCATCATCCTGAATGTCGTACTTCTGGTTATGGCAATCCGCCTTCTC
>JABIQT010000480.1 GCA_018667995.1 Candidatus Latescibacterota bacterium | reverse complement strand
TGGTTTCGAATCCCGGTTCGATCTTCGGTCGTTCCGTTTCAACAGTCTGGGTCACGGCGGCACTTTAGGGACGAAATCGTCATTCCTGGCGTTTCGAGATTGTATTTCGTAACACCGCTTTTTTATTGAATTTCTGCAATTGCATAAGAGCAGTAATGTGTCGCTAATCCCCTCAAATGTCAAAGAAAATTACCAGCGCCCCAGGCATCCATTCTGAAATACCAACTGGGCCGGCCCGGTTGAACGATGGATGTCGACTCCCAGCTGGTTTGATTGGCCCGCGAAATGTCCCAGGAACAGAATTCCAGTCGCCTCCATCGGAATCCAGCCCTACACGGTCTTCTTGGCATGGACCTGATATCCGAGTGTGAGTGAATGAGGCGTTTGGTATGTGCTGAATCCTCGCCTATGCACCTGCCGTTTTGAAATAGGTTCCAGGTAGACGAACATCCTTGAGGAGCTACTGGTATGACATCGCGATGGCACATCAATCCCTGGAGCACTCTATACCCGCTGAACCGCCACAATCGCATGGAAACTACCTCAGCAGAAGAATCCCCCTATACAGCATCCCATCCTATGTATATACAGGAAAGATGCATCATTGCTGTTCTGCAGTGAACGCGACCTATTGCGATAAAGACCAGACGGGAGAGCAGACTAATGTCCGAGAACGCATTCACGGTGCGAGCCGCCCACACAAGGGATGTCAGGTTCATAGTGGAGCTCTCGCGGGAGTGGGAATGTGAGGGAAGCACGATTGGAGAAGCAGCGGGGGAGACTGGTCACTATCTTCAAAAACTTGATAAGCTGTGTCTGGTTGCGGTGGATTTAAAGGATCAACACATAGGGTACTTAACGGCAGTGCGTGCCCGTCCGGACTATGCTATTATTACTCAAGGTCACGAGGTGCTGGAGATCGAGGAACTGTATGTGACATCACGATACCGATCGTCGGGTGTGGGAACAGAGCTTCTGATTCAAGCACGTCAGTATGCTCATGAGCACGACATTCATTTTCTACATGTCTTCAGTGCTTCCCGCGATATCAAACGTGCCCTTTCGTTTTACGAAAAAAATGGGTTCGCAGCCTGGGGATTTCAGGCCTACGCGGATCTACGGCACCAAATACAGAATCGTGATTGAGATTAAAACGTGTGGGATTGTAGCAAAGATTGTGACGCCTTCATTTCCATAGCACCCGAGCAACTTGGGGGCTTGTGAATTGGTATCTGCGCCAGATGGTGAGACCAGAACCACACCGGCACTGTAACTCGACAGCCAAAGGAGATGCATTCATGAATCTGTCTAAAAACACCCAAATGGTTCGCGACGCATGGGAACAATATCAATCAGATTACCTCAGATTCAATGTCCTGGACCGACCAGATTACTATGAGTTCTTTGAGGGAGGTGGTACAGATCTCAGTTCGGAGGAGGTGGACCTACTCGGCAATGTCACCTCCCTAGATCTGCTTGATACTTGCTGTGCGGCTGACGCGCGGCAGTCTTTTTCGTGGGCGAATCTTGGTGCCTCAGTCACTGGATGTGACATTACGACCTCGGCGATCGAAAATGCCACCAGAACCGCGGCCCGAATCGGGAAGGATATTGACTTTGTCGTGGCCGATGCGCAGACGCTAGAGCCTATCGGGGACGCCACTCAGGATATAGTCTACGCTACATACATCATCTGGCTCGAGGACCTCAGGAAAGCGTCCTTGGCATGGCATCGTGTTCTCCGAACGGGAGGTAGAATCCTGATGCGCCAAGCCCACCCGGTTGTGGACTGTCTTCGTGAGCATGAGAATGGTGCCTTGGCTGTATCGGAACCCTATTTCGACCGAGGTCCCGATTTCCATACATTTCAGGGAACTCCCATTGCTAACCGACACGGAGGCTGGGGAAAACACGCGGAGGTAGTGGAATTCTTCTACCGAATAGAGGACATGATTAATGCCCTCGTAGAAGCCGGATTTCAGATAGCGCGTGTTGTCGAATCACGCTCAGAAGGAATAGGGTCACTGCCCTCACATTTCACGATACTGGCACGGAAAACCTGAGTGCGTCTATCAATCAAGTTCGAATTTCCGGATAGCTTGGGGACGCCTCGTCCAACTGCCAAGTCTGTGGCAGAGCAACGACTCAAATCCAGGCAGGCCTAGGTCGATCCGACAAGCTGGAGCAGCTACTGTTGGCGAC
>JABIQT010000736.1 GCA_018667995.1 Candidatus Latescibacterota bacterium | reverse complement strand
GT
Source organism: Candidatus Latescibacterota bacterium (assembly GCA_018667995.1). GTDB lineage: Bacteria > JAAXHH01 > JAAXHH01 > JAAXHH01 > JABIQT01 > JABIQT01. Next base: position 3,618 of record JABIQT010000736.1, on the reverse strand, counting down.
CATAGCCCACGGATTCAATGCCAATGATAGCCTCATTGCCGCAGACTCGGCCGTGGTCATACTAGATCAGATCCTGCCTCAGATCGTCAGGGGCCCAGAGGCCTTTGGGGTGCTGCACAACGAAGCGACTATAGTCCTCGATACCGATGAACCTACAGATGCCAGGGCTTTCTGGGGATTGACGCCGGAGCTGGGCGAGTTCCTGCTCCTGAAGCCGACATCGACTCAAGTAGATACGTCACTCGCAACCGCCAGTAAGAAGCGGGGGACTGATCATCGGATTACGCTTGAATTCCTGCCGGCCGACACGGTCGTCTATTATGTGGTTGTGATAGTGGATCGTGCAGGGAACAGTGCCGGATTCTCCAGCGTGAAGTCATTCACGACAAAGCGGGGACCGGATACCATAGATCCTCGATTTGTAGAATTCCCAGTGATTATTGCCATAACGGATTCCATGGCCACGGTGACCTTCGTAACCGATGAGTTAACTACGGGCATGGTCTACCTGTATAATGAATTTGGCAGCTATATAACGGATATCGACGGTCCCTCTGATGCCAACTTCGAACATCGGATAAAAATCTCCGATCTCTCACCAGGCACAAAGTATAAGATAAAAGTCTATATCGAGGATATCAGTGATAACGAGACCTCGTCCGGATTTGTACTGTTCCGGACGCGCGACATTCCTGACACGCGCGCTCCTACAGTGAGGAGTATTCAGGTTGATCCCAAATCGAGGGCCACGTTCACCGTCATTACCAGCGAACCAGCCAAGATAAAGATCTTCCTGATAGTGGTAGGCACCGCGCCGGTTTCGAAGCGGCTTGAGGATGATGATTACATTATCATCAGCAGCGATGAATTTCGCCGTGTTTCACAGCTTACTGAGGGTGGTTTTCTGGAGGGGGCCACCTACCAGTTTCATGTGGAGGCCGAAGATCAATCCGGAAACGTAGGCGTCAGCCGGCCAAGGACCTTTACGGTTCGGGCGCCTGACACGACTCCTCCAATTATCCTGTACTCTGTAATTCTCCAGAACGGCGGTGAGTATGCCGTTCTTGGTATCGGAACGGACGAACGCACGACAGCCCGTGTCGACTACGCGCCAGTGGATGATCCGACCGATATCTCGACCGTATTCAGCAACCTAGCTCGGAATAGTCACATTGTTATTATTACCAATCTGGCCCTGGACACCGGATACCAGTTCACGTTCACGGTGACAGATCAGAGCAATAACTCGACGAGTTCCAGTCCGTCCGTATCCGCACGACAGATCGCAGAGATGTCCGAAGCCAAGACTTTGTTCAAGGTGCTGCAGGGCCCTGGACAAACAGGTCGGTTCACGACCAACCAGTCCCCTGACACGCAGGCACCGGTAATACTGAATGGTCCCACAATCGTCGCACAGTCATCGGATGCTTTGACGGTTCAGTGGGAAACGGACGAGCTCAGCAGCAGCATCGTGGAATATGGCGACGGTAATTTCAACGAAACCGAGTCCCTCTCGGACAATGTCACCACGCATACGGTGACCCTCAGTGGCCTGACATCTTCCACAACCTACCAGTATCGAATCAGCTCTCAGGATCCAACTGGAAACGGACCCACCCTTGGTCCGGCACCGTTAAACGTCGCTGCGGCAACCACGACGATTGAGTCCGACATTTCGCCCCCTCAGATCAGCAACGTGACTGAGGCATCCGTCACTAATGATCGGGCCATTATTACCTTTACCACCGACGAACCAGGCGATAGTTTCGTGGATTTCGACACGGATATGTCGACTTTTGGCCAATCTCTTGGATCGACTAACCTGAAAACTTCTCACAGTGTAACTATTACAAATCTGGCTCCGGGGACCACTTACTATTACCGGGCCAGATCGACCGATGCCAACGGTAACGGTCCCGGATTCGGCGGTACTGAAAGTTTTACGACGGCGTTGGTTGCGGACACGGCCGATCCGGTCGTCAGCAATCTATCGGTGCGATCCGGTTTCCGTTTTGCGGTCATCACATGGGATACTGATGAGGTATCGAACAGCTTCATCCAGTTGGTTGATGGTACCAGTGATACACTCAGTGTAGCCACATTGAATTTGACGACTTCCCACTCCGTCACGGTCGCAGATACCACCTTCCTTCCCGGGAGCGCGAATCTATATACAGTGATAGCTGGATCAACGGATCCCAGTGGAAATTCCGGTGAGAGCAACGCGCAGTTTACTACGCTGGCGGAAGCGGATACCACAGCGCCAGAGATACCCTCAGGGTTGGCGGCTACGGCCGGTAACGGCGTAGTTTCCCTCGCGTGGTCTGCTATCAGTGATCCCGACTTCGGTGGATTCTTGATCTTCCGTATCTTGAGTGGTGATACGACACAGGTGGCCACTGGTGTGACGGACAACAGTTATCTTGATGAGTCTGTCTCCAACGATTCCAGTTACACCTACTTCCTTCAGTCGGTTGATTTGGCGATACCAACGCCAAATATCAGTGAGTCGTCCGCATCTATAGGCGTCACGCCGGCCTCGGGAGCGGAGCCTACGGCACCGTCTGCGGTGTCACCGACGACCAGCGTCAACGTATCACTAAAGCCCATATTGCTGATAAATGATGCTGTCCTCGGGACAAGTGGAGGCACGCTTGCGTATACCTTTGCGGTGTACTCAGATTCGGCTCTGACGCAGTTGGTGGCGTCCATTGCTGGCATTCCACAGGGCACGCCAACGAACCCGACCCACTGGCAGGTCATCGATCCGGCATTGTCGGACAGCATCGTCCTTTCCTCGGACGTAAAGTATTGGTGGAGGGCACGTGCCAATAATGGTACCTTTGACGGTGCCTGGTCGTCCGCCGAAACGTTTATCGCTTCAGACCAGGTACCCCTGGCTGTTGAGGAAGTTGCCGATGCGAATATTCCCAAGAGTCATGCTCTATCGCAGAACTTCCCGAATCCGTTCAACCCCAGCACGAGGATTCAATTTGCGCTGCCTAAACCGGGACTCGTTTCCATCACGATCTACAATGTTTTGGGACAGGAAGTGCGGCGCCTTGTAAATGACCAGTCCTACACCACTGGATTCCATTATGTGACCTGGGACGGTCGAAACGGTGCAAATCAGACGACAAGCTCTGGCGTGTATCTGTACCGACTTGAGGTCAAGGACGGGGCATCCCAGGAGCGTGTCTTCCAGCAGGCCAAGAAGATGCTGCTGATCAAGTAGCTTACGGGTAATCTGTGAATTAAGCAGGCCCACATCGCCTGCACACAATCTAACTACAGCCCCTCAGACTTTACAGGATGAGGGGCTGTCTCATACATTGCTGGGATACATATCCTTGTGATTTGGAGTAAGCTAAATGCGTGCTCAATATAGGTTTCCATCTGTAATCATGGGAGTTTTGTTTTTGCTGTTTTTTGCGGCAGAATCTTACGCTCAGACTGATGAAGCGAGTATAGTGGCCGCGGGCGGGCGAGTGGAAGCAGGAGTACTGTACGATGTGACAGGAACTGTAATTGGGTCAACTATATCTACAAAGCAGCAGGCCCCATCGTCGCCGAGTGAGGAGACTGATTGGACCTCAAAAGCGCCTATGAATACGGCTC
>JABIQT010000673.1 GCA_018667995.1 Candidatus Latescibacterota bacterium | reverse complement strand
TGTGTCACCGCCTTCGTGGGTGCAATCTACGGAGTACAGGCCGTATGGGATTTTTCGGACATTTTGATCTGGTCGATGATGGCGCCTAACGTTATTGGTTTGCTGTACCTGGTAAAGGATATTCGAGTGATCACACACGCAGGAGCACACCCTGAATCGCTACGCCGGGCATGAGTAAACCCGTAACCGACACCCCAGGGAATAGATCTGGAGTCTTTCTGGGGATTGGCCTGATGTATTTGGCTGCCTTTCAGATATTCAAGTTGCCCCCTGTACTACCCCTACTCCTCGATACATACGCATATGATCGAACGTTGGCAGGAGCGTTCATGTCGATCTATGCGGCGGCTGGCCTTTTGCTCTCTGTACCGCTGGGCAAGGTCATGTCACACAGAGGCCCACAATTACTCATTTACACCTCTCTCAGCCTAACCGTATTGGGAAATCTGTTGGGAGTCTCGTATCCTGAAACGGGTGGACTCATGCTACTCGGCCGAGGCTTGGAAGGTATAGGATTTGCAGGCCTTGCCATTGTTGGGCCTGTTCTAGCTAATAGATCCGTTTCCCCCATCTGGTTCCCCCTGATTATAAGTCTCACCGCAATCTGGATCCCTGTTGGCCAGCTTGTGGCAGGAGTGCTGGCGCCTCTTGTCGTTCCGTATTACAGCTGGCAAGGACTATGGTGGATTGGATTGGTCGCCACAGGCGTTATAGCGTTCGCCGTGGCCGGTCTACTAGGCAGGCAGACCAGCACGCAAGGGCCCCGTGCAGAAGATGGGAACCGAATCAGAGATCTTGCGCCACAGGAGCGGAGCCGATTGGTGATGGCCGCGTCGGTCTTCGCCATATTCTCGATTCAATATTTCGCATTCATGACTTGTTTGCCACAGTATCTGGTGGAAGTTCTTGGACTTACAGCAACGCAATCGGCCTTGGGCTATCTCATTCCCATCATAATCGTCATCCCTGTAAGCCTACTCACTGGATGGATGTTCCGCATCGGGTTCCGTCTCGATCGAATGATGGTCCTTGGGATGATCATGATTGCTGTCGTTTGGGCCCTCGTACCATCGGGAAATGAAGGGATGTCTGGAATCGGCCTAATGATCGTTTACGGCATCGGTGCGGGGATAACCCCGACCTGTCTTTTTGCGATGCCAACGGCGATTGTAGGGAAAAATGGACCAACTGCGAGCGCCTTCGGTATCATCATGACCGGACGAAACCTGGGGGTTCTGGTAGGGCCAGTATTACTCGCAATGGTCTTTGATCTTTCCGGTGGGTGGTCCTTCATCGCGCCTCTCTTCTTCACCACAACCGCGGCAGGTACCGTAGTAGCAATGTATTTGAGGGCGTCCCTGAAGACCGTTGAGACACCATTCTGAGTTTTCTACGTTAGGGTCGACACAAACCAATTTCCATAGGATCCTGTACGTTTGGTTCTTATGTGGCACCGAATTTGAGGATCAAGGTGCGAAAGAATCCCTTCGCATCGTGCCAATATAGACTCATTGTTCGGTGATTATCTCTTTATGAGCAGTCAATGACTCTCTTACGATGATCAAGGGTTCAATCTGCAACAGAGCCCTCATTTCGGGATTCGGATGTCCGGGTAGCATATCCGAGTACCCGCCGCCGACAGCACTCAGGTAGTAAAATTAGAATGAGGTCGTATGCCCTTACATGTCTTACGACGAAATCGAAGAGCACCGGGAACTTCTCAGTCGGCCGATCAGGGGGGTCTTGTTGAGTTGAAACTACGCATGGACCGCTCGTGGACCGTACCCTCATTCATTCAGGTCCATGGAGTTTTACGGGCATTAAAAGTGCGGGAATTAAGTGCTCGGGATACAAGAGATCGAGATCTGCTAGTCGATTATACCGATCGCCAGCGGAGCGAATTGACTTCTGCAAACTGGTAATCCCAGTGGGTTCTGTTTAGGTTGCTGTCCGTTTCGGGGACAGATAGGATTAGATTTAAAAATGAAGTCCGTAACGGGGCAAGGGTATAATTCAACTATTCTGGACATTAGCGTTTGAAAAAAAAACCGAACCTTTGTACATTGTAAAGAATCTTTATGGGACATTGCCACTACGTATTGTTAATTCGTTCCGTTTGCGCAGGAGTTCATGTTGCAGTCTATTGATGTTGCATTGATCCGTCAGACGATTGCTGGGGATCCAGGTTCATTTGAGAGGCTGGTAACCCGCTATGAGAGATCGCTGACGCGATACCTGCGGTCTCGTGTGGATCATGACAGTGATGTGCAGGATCTCTCCCAGGATATCTGGCTCTCGGCCTTTCAACACCTGGGAGATCTGAAGCGCCCGGAGCAATTCGGAGGGTGGCTCTTCACGATAGCAAGAAACAGATGTCGGGCGCATTTCAAACGTCAGCGTCACGCCGTTGAGATATCGGATGCC
>JABIQT010000522.1 GCA_018667995.1 Candidatus Latescibacterota bacterium | reverse complement strand
GCCCCGGCGACATGGTCAAGGAATTCGACGAAGTCGTGTTCAGTGGGGATCTACATACGGTGCACGGACCCGTGAAAACTCAATTCGGTTATCATCTTCTCGAAGTAACCAGTCGCATGGAATAGGACGGGTTACCCAGCTACTTTGACGCTTCTCGGGTGACGATTTCGTGGAATTCCGGTAGATTGAAATAAGCGCGCTCGAGAGCGTCCGTCGTAGTTGTCACATCTGCGGTCACCCAGTGGGTGGCGTAGGCTCGACGCCACCGGTCAGATGTGTTTCTATGTGACGTGTGCAGGGCCTCACTGTGGTGAAATACAACGCCACCTTTCTTCACCGGCGCGGTGGTTTCGCGGTTAAGGTCGACGCGATCTTCAGTGGGAGTCAGATCATAGGGCTGTCCCGGTAGTGGCTCATGTGGCAAGACTCCTTCCCGGTGAGAGCCGGATACGTATCTCAAGCATCCGTTGGCCTCGTCGACATCGTCCAGGGCTATCCATGCGGTGATTACGTGGTCGCCTGGATGACAGTCGAAATAGAAGTTGTCCTGATGGTAGGGTTTGGCGGAACCGAAGTGAGGCGGTTTCATGAAGATCTGATCACCCTTTAGCAGGGGTTTTGCGCCGAGTATTGACTTCAGCATGGATTCGAGTCGCTCGTCAAGAACGAAAGATTGAAACGCCTGATGTTTGAAGAACGGCCCCTCAATTTTACGAGGTGCAGTATCCCCTTCCGCGGATATATCCGTTCTGTATGACCTTACCTCTTCGCCAGATGTCTCCTCGCTCCTGCTCACCTGCAGCGCGATTTCGGCTATTCTATCGACCTCCCAGCCCTCAAACACGTTCTCAACAGTCACCCAGCCGTTAGTCCGATATTGGTTGAGAGCTTCCGGATCTATCATTTAAACCATCCCTATAGGTTGTCATGCCGCAATGTGTCCAGATGGTTCTGCAGCACGCTGACGCCGTAGGCTAATGGACTGCCGACATTAATGTACCTGTAGCCCCATTCTATCTTTTCCTGAATATCCGCCGGATCGACCAGTGTTGTGCCTGCCATAACACCAGAACCTTCCAGGCGCTTCGGAACATCTTTCATGATTTCCTGAACTTCGGGTGAGCTAGTCTCTGTTATGCGTCCCACCGAGGCTGAGAGGTCTAGAGGCCCCACAAAAATCACGTCGATACCCGGAATCTGTTTGATCGTGTCGATGTGCTCATAGGCTTCCACACTCTCCAGTTGGACCACGAGTACCGTCTCGTCGTTAGCATTCTTAATCGTCTCATTGAAATCTTCGCCGGCAACCAGCGGCCACAGAGGCGACACACCCCGCTTGCCATTGGGGGCATAGTAGGTATAGGATACAGCTTGCTCTGCCTGCTCTGGAGTATCCACCTGTGGAATCATGACAGCAACGGCTCCCGCATCAAGAGCTTTCTTGATCAAGGCAGGATCGTTCCATGCCACACGCACCATGGGTGCGACACCCCGCTGGCGGGCAAGGATCGGGACGACATCCAACGCCTCGGCTCCATATGGGAAGTGCTCTGTATCCATCCACATGAAATCGATATCCGCATTGCACACTGTTGATACCGCATACGGCGTGAAGGCCGGTGTGATCGATCCAAGCAGCAGGTCACCGTTCTTGATCTTCTTTTTCAGAGGATTGGGGGACATATAAACTCCTGGTGAGGTAGGGTCGTCTGTGCTTCTGTTCCGACTGGCCTCTCGGAAAAGTGTACTTTCGTACCTGGTCATCGCTTCTCTAAAGAGGCCCTGGTTTATCCACACATTGAAAGTAATTATCTGTCATCTTTACCGGTAGGTCGAAAACGTTCCCCGAGCTATCCGCGAAATGCAACTCAGATGTAGAGGGTTGTCTCGCATGTCCATCAGCCCAGAGAGAATAGAATGCATGTTCCGCATCAACAGGACGACGTACATAGGTATGATTCCGCGGGCTCTCTGTCGTCAGCTTTCTTACCATGTGCCATTTTTTGCCATGATTTTCTGTATACCACGATACAACCTCTCCTCCAGGATTGTAGGGCTGTGGGCCGACCTCCGTTGGGGCCACAATCCGCCATTGACCCTCATTCTCAATATAGATTGAGCCAGTATCGTAGTTATTGTCTGAAGTCATCGCCGATTGAATATCCCATTCCATACCGTTCCAACGGGCCGTCATCCAGGTCCTGGGATTGTTGCGAGGCCCGGATTCGTAGCCCTTACTCGTGAGGTATAGAATAACAGGGTTGCCGGATGAATCGAGCTGTAGGTCTTTAAGGTAGACGTTAAGACCGTCTCTGCGGTAGTTCCAGACCATGGCTTCGTTCTCCACGGTCGTGAGCGGACATTGCAGTGCATCTCCCTGTGCAGATACCCAAGTGGCGCCTCCGTCCGTTGATTCCATATAGTACAGGTTTGAACGCCAATTAAGGCCCTGTCCGGCAGGGTGATAGTTGAATGC
>JABIQT010000618.1 GCA_018667995.1 Candidatus Latescibacterota bacterium | reverse complement strand
CGGAAAATCTCCCGGAAGGACCCCGTCGATGTCACTACGTTTGATGCTGTTTTGAGACATGAGGAAATACTCCAACACCCTGGAATTCTACTCTAATTAATACAGGAAAAGTGTCCCACCCAATATAGACACACAGGGCCACTCATAGATATGAACCCTAAGCGATTGGCTTCTCTTGCTTGCGTTTTATCTGTCTTTGCCGCCTTGGTGGTCTTGCCGGGACGGAGTCACACTCAATCGAACGGTCCGGTGAATTCTGCGGGCAGAATTCTGCCTGCAGACGCAGCCCCTATCGAGCGTCAAGTGGTTCGTTTCATGAGTCCTGAACCTCGGTCTCTTGATTCCAGTATTAATGACTATGATACGGAGTCTACGATTATCCCGTTTGATCCCTTGCTGCGCCGTGATGAACACTGGGTTCCGGGACCAGGAGCTGCAGATAGCTTCGAATCGTCCGAGGACGGTAAAATATGGACGTTTCAACTGCGGCCAGGAGCGAAGTGGAGCGACGGCAGGCCCGTGACTGCGCATGATTTTGTGTACTCCTATCGGCGAATGATCGATCCTGAAGAGGCTAATCCCTACGGCGGGTTCTACTACGACATCAAGAACGCACAAGCGATCAATCGGGGTGACATCGCCGACTTATCAGAGCTTGGGATAAGGGCTGTAGACGATCTGACGCTCGTTATTGAGACCGAGAAGGCGGCGCCCTACCTGCCGTATATCGTCTCTTTTGGCAACGCATTTCCCGTCCCGAAGTGGCAGGTGGAGAAATACGATCGTAAATGGACGTTGCTCGAGAACATCGTTTCCAACTCAGGTTTCAAATTGGGTGAGTGGGTAAACGGTAGCTATATGACGTTCGTGCCTGATCCAAACTACAACGGACCGCACAAGCCGTACTTAGAGAAGGTTATTCATCCATTCCGTGAGGCATCAACTGCAACAATCCTCCCCTATGAAAACAATGAGGTGGATATCGAGATCGTCGACATTACAGATCTGGATCGAATCGAAAAAGATCCAGATCTAAGTCGGGATCTAGTAAAGGTGGCTGCGCGCGGATCATGGTATTTGTTCTTCAAGACCAAGCAGCCTCCGTTTGATGACATAAGAGTTCGGGAAGCGTTGGCCCGCGCGATTAATCGGGAGGCGATCTGCCGTATCATACTTAGGGGGACGGCGGTGCCTGGTTATTCAATGATACCGCCTGAATTCGGGGAATACAGTGGTGACGATTTGAAGTCCCTACAAAACTTTGAACCTGATACGGGTAAGCGGCTGATGCGTGAAGCTGGCTTTCCCAATGGACGCGGGTTTCCCCGTCAGGAGATGTGGCTTCGCGCACCGTCTCCGACGATCAATCTCGTGGGACAGGCTATAACAAATATGCTGAAGGAAAACCTTGGGATAGATATCACCATTCGGTCTGCCGACCGAACAATGTATATGAACGACCTCTACAACTGGCGGATGAATCTGGGATTCATCGTGTTCTACGCAGATTACCTGGATCCCCGAAATATGCTGGATATGATCTGGCACTCCCAGGCGAAGGGTTACAGTCGGTCTGATTGGAGCAACACGGATTTTGATCGTTTGGTTGAAGAAGCGGCCGCCGAACTTGATATGGGCAGACGAGGCCAGTTGTATCGCCAGGCGGAGCGCATTATGGTAGAGGACTATGCAGGGGCCTTTCTCTACCATCCTGTCAATTTGGAACTGCGGAAGCCTTGGATTCGCGGCTACTCCACAAATCCAAGTGGCATCTCAGGTTCGATCGATTACACTCAAATATATGTCTCAAATGAGCCGTAAGAATCACTCACTCTTTGGCGGACCGTGTACCGTTTGGCCTATGATTCAAAGCTGTGCGCGTGCCTTCTTTACAACTTCTGGAGCAATCTATGTCTGATACCTATCGTGTGGCCATCGTTGGATGTGGTGGCATGGGCGCCTCGCATGCAAGAGCCTGGACCAAGAAGAATAGAGTTGAACTCGTTGCAGTCGCCGATGTAAGTCAGGATTCCGCGGACAGTCTGGGCAGTGAGTT
>JABIQT010000408.1 GCA_018667995.1 Candidatus Latescibacterota bacterium | reverse complement strand
GCGGTCGAATCTGGCCACACTCGTTTTCCGCTCTGCGACGAGGATTTGGATAATATCCTGGGCATAGTACACGTGAAGGATATGTTCCACACGCTGCACAACGAATCGGAGTTGACGGCACTGGTAGAACTCGCCAGGGATCCTCTATTTCTTCCGGAGACCATACGGCTTGATGTACTACTGATGGAATTCCAGCGACGTCAAACCGTAATCGCAGTGCTTGTCGATGAATACGGGGTAGTGTCAGGGATGATAACGCTCGAAAACGTTATCGAACAAGTTGTTGGGCCCATTCAGGATGAGTTTGACAGCGAGACACCGCAGATGATTCGCAAGGGCATTCACCGCTACGAAGCGGAAGCGAGTTGTCCGGTTGAAAGGGTTGTGGAAGGCATCCAGTTTGAGGAACCAGAGGACAATACGGCAGACACTGTTGGAGGGGTATTGATCGGGGTCATGGGGCACATTCCCCAGGAAGGTGAATCGGTAGTCATCGGTCACCACCGACTTACAGTGCTGGAGGCCGAACCGAGACGTGTACTTCGCATTTTCATTGAAAAGGTAGAGGAAGAATCAGAGTTGGATTGACCAAGTCGGCTGAAACACGGTGGTAAAACGGTGTGCAAACGGTCAATCTGTCCCCCCCTGAACAGAGGCATTCCCCGCCACATGAACCGTCCGGGTCGGGAAAGCTATGGAAAGCCCCAACCCTTCGACGATCTCCATAATACAGAGATTAACGTCCTCACGGATACCGAGATAGTCTGCCCAGTCGGTAGTATTCGCAAAATAATAGACCATAATGTTCAAGGAACTATCCCCGAAATCCGTGAAGTTTACCAGGATTGTGGAATCCTGATCGACGTCGGTATGGGATCTCAACATGGCATCTATCTGTCCAACAGCATCACGCATCTGGGTGCCCTGCGTAGCGTAGGTCAGGCCAACTGTTATCCACACTCGCCGAACAGGTCGTTGTGAGATATTGTTGATAACGAAATCTGCCAAACGGCTGTTTGGAATAGCGATGAGCGTTTGATCGAAGGTACGGATTCGGGTACTACGAAACCCAATGCGCTCGACAATACCCTCGATTTCATTGTCAGGCGACTGGACCCAGTCTCCATTGACGAATGGCCTATCCGCCAACAACATGACAGATCCAAAGACATCGGCCAGTGTCTTCTGAGCAGCTAAGGCGACAGCCAGACCTCCGACTCCAAGGCCGGCAATGAGCCCGGAGATGGAGTAGCCCATATTCTGTAGCACCATTAGGATCGCCAATATCCAAACCACCACCTTGGCTGCGCGCTCTACAAGCGGCACCAGCTGATCGTCCAGTGTGGTATCCGTTCGTGCCGCCCATTTGTGCATCAGATGAGAGAGGACGTTCACGCCACGGAACATAGTCCAGGCTATAAGAAACGAATAAGGGATCCAGAACACCGAACTGAGCCACACCTGCATATTCGGCGGGGGATTAAGGCTGTACACTGCGAAGTAGATGCCCAGAATGAGAATCCCGACATCGATAGGTTTCTCAACGGCTTGAATTAAGAGATCATCGAGCTCCGTTTTGGTTTTCGCGGCCAGCCGTTTTGCGCCACGTTCGAGAAAAAATCGGAATAGCCTACGGGCAACAAACGCTGCTATCAGAATACCGAAGGCAGTCAGAAGCTCTATGCCGGTCCATTGCCAGGTTTCATTTAGTACGTCAAGAAGTGCGTCCATTGGGTCTCTCGCATCTGAGGGCGATTTGGTTCATCAGGGACGAATCAATGACACCACGGTACGTAATTTACGGCGTTGTGCCGGAGATCTTGAATACGAAGGCATGTTGACAAGGGGCCTCACCCGGCGTCAGTGTGGGGGCTTCTATTGAAAGCTTGCCCTCAAAAGACTGATAGGAAGTTGGCCGTTCGGTTCCCAGCATCTCTACTTTGATACTCTCGGAATAGGGGATTTCTCTCAAGATCAGCGGGCCCGTCGGCCACTCCCTGCAAATGGCGTAGACGTCAGCGCCATTGGTCGTGAACCTCAGATCTGAGTTCATAGAAGGCGGGCCACCGGATTTCCAATTCTGGGCATCGTAAATTGCCTCTCCATTGACTGTCAACCAATCTCCAATATCAATGAGCCGCTGTTGTTGAATCACGGGGATGGTACCGTCTGCGGCAGGTCCGACGTTCAGCAGCATGTTCCCGCCACGACTCACCACATCTACGAGCTCGTGAATCAACTCTTCAGACGTTCGATAGTCCTCTATGTTTTCGGCTCGATTCAGGCCATAGGAGCCTCCGATGCCCCTGCTCTCCTCCCACGGGTGCTCTCTACCTATGGCGTCGGTATCTTCATACTCGCTTGAATAATAATCACCGTGACGACCGGGCATATCCTTTGCCCACCGGTCATTCACAACGACCTCATCTCGATTTGGAGCCTCATTGTACAACCACGCCAGAAAGTCCTTGGTCTTGAAGTACTCCTCGCTGCCATCCCACTCGCCCCCATCTGAAAAAATCAGGGCCGGCTTATAGCGGGAGACTAACTCTTTGAGCTGGGGAATGAGGTGTTCATCCACATATCGATCTTCCGGTATCCTGTATTTGTTTACCATGTCATCAGACACATAATACCCGGTCTCGCTTCTGTGAGTCCAGACGCTCTCCCATTCAATAATGGAATAATACAAACCCATGCGCAGTCCACGATTGCGAACAGCCGTGGTAAGATCTCCGACGAGATCGCGCCGGGGTCCTACAGCCATGCTGTTCCAGGCCTTCTTGTAGGGACTATCGGTAGGCCATAGGCAGTATCCGTCATGGTGTTTTGTCGTTAGAACGACGTAACGCGCCCCGGACCGCTCAAACAGTGAGGCCCAGTAGTCTGGATCAAATAACTCTGCTTTAAACATGGGGGCGAAATCCCGGTACTCAAACTGCTCTCCGTACGTGGACCTGTGAAATTCATCGCCACCAAATTCATCATCGCCAATCACGGTGGCGTAGTACCACTCGGCATAGGAGGCGTAGCGTTCTTTACTAAGAGGGCGCCATGCAGGCACCGAATAAACGCCCCAATGAATGAAAATCCCGAATTTAGCCTGGTTATACCACTGTGGCATAGGCCGACTATCCAGGGAATCCCAGGTCGGCAAGTAAGGTGTGAAGCTCATGTATTCCTCTTGAACGTGTCACGGTTGTCAATAGATGTATGACAATATATGGCCTGCGTTTTGGTCTGCAAGATCTGAAATATACTAATACATTGGGCACTGTGAACCCAGCGATAAACACCACCGAGAGGGGAGCGGGCGAGTCTCTCGGCGAGCAGATCATGACAGGGGCTTTCCCGGTCCGGACGATATCGCTGATCGCGCCGCGGTCAGCTCACACCGTGACGTCGATATTGAGAATAACAGCACGGCTCGAGTCATTCTATGCGCCAGCAACCTACAAAAGCCGGAGTCCCAATTTGTCACCACTCGAATGCTTTCTTTAGTGTCACTGTTCGTTCGGCGGCATGATACCAGCCCTGTGGCAGATAGTCATCCATGTGCATGTAGCATCTTATAACCACCTTGTCCGAGTCTGGAAGAAACGTCAGAACCCGGCTCATGGAGATGTTCTCCGTACCGTGGTGACGGCTGACCGCGGCCACGTTGATGAACGTTGTCCCCCAGCGGGTCTCAACATGTGACTTGCCTCCACAGGTGTCATCCGGGTTCGTATGTGTGTGTCCCCCAAACCAGAGATCGACATCGCCAGGATTGTCGGACAGGTACTTCTCAAATGCCTGCGCATCCGGTTGACCGTCAACCCAGTATAAGTATGAAGCGCCCTTGGGACTTCCGAGCGCTTTGTAACCGTGATATCCGCTCGTCCAGTAGCCCTCACTATCTTTCAGCATCCCTTCCCACTCACCCGAAGCTACTGTGGTATCCTTGAGCATATAGTGGTGAGCAGAGAGGATGATATCCTCCCGGTTGGCCTCGATCTGTTCCTTCCACCAGGAGAATGTCTCTCCAGAAACAACTCCGCCGGGGTTGCCTCCTAGATCGCCCCGACCGATCCGTTGCGAGGGTTCATTAATGTCGCTCATGAGTAAGAAATGCAGATTACCCACTTGGATACCATAGCGTTCCCATGTGCCGTTTACAGGGTAGGGTCGTTTCGATGAATCAACCCCTGAGTGCGGTGTATTCTCACCTGTCGGATCAACCCATTTGCGCCACCACCAAGCGGGATTCTCATCGAGTCCACTTCGGTCATGATTCCCGCAGATATTGTAGATGGACGCGCGGCTATGGTCGCGAAGAGCACCGAACTGCCTAACCACTTCATGCCCCTCATGGTCGACGGGCACCTCCTGCCCACCGGACATGTCACCGATATCGATGGCAATATCCCAGTCAAATGGAGGCCCCCCTTTATCTCCACCACGTTCAGACATGCTCAGAACGTCGAATAGACTCTCACGTCCAAAACGTAAATCTGTACCGATGTGACAGTCACCGAAAACCCATAGGTTGAATGGCTCTTTACTCATACTCGATTTTGTCCTTGTGGAAATAGCTCATACTTCAAGAACGACAAAATACTCGACCCTATACTCAACGTCCGAATTTCGCTCCATGGCCCAATGCAGGTCAATCTTGCCCCAAAGTGAGATCATCCGCTCACGACTCTATCTTACCAGCAGGAGTTTCTTCTGATCGCGTTTTCCATCAACACTCAAGTCAGTTAGGTACAGGCCGCTTGGGGACGGGCGGCCATTCAGATCAAATCCGTCCCATACGACGGTGTGCGCACCAGGTCCCACCGTTGCGTCGACCAATGTTTTGACGAGCTGCCCGCTTAGATTGTAGATTCCAAGTACGGTACGACCTGAAACTCCCGAGGGTAATTGATACCCGATTTCAGTACCTGAATTGAAGGGGTTCGGAATATTCTGAAGTAGCGTCGGTGAGGTAGGTAGGTCGATAGTTTCATCGTTCACTGGTGCAATATATCCTGGCAGTTCTTCCGCGAGAATAGCCCCGTTTATAATAAAGGCTTCCCCAGCTGAGGTCCGGCGATTTGCTGGCCCGTCCCCAAGCATGCCGTTGGGCATGACGTCAATGCGGCCATCGCCGTCAAAATCACCACTCGCGGCCCAGTAGGACACATAGTCGAAGGGATCCGGGCCCTCAACCCAGATAATGGGAACCTGAGGGTAGAGCAAATCAATCTCGGCAGGCAGATGAGGCCCACCGGCAATAACCACGATTCCTCCTGCAACCCGCCGTCCGTTTGGGCCCGTGTCGCCTGGGATACCAATGAACAGATCGTCATAGCCATCACCGTGAATGTCTCCCGCAGCAATCGAGTCGCCCGCAATAGCTCCCGCACTTGAACCGTAGACAACGGTCACATCGGAAGGCACCACCTCCAGGTCGATGATACGACCTGGCAATGTTGATGCCCCGTACACCACAAAGACCTCGCCACTATCACGACGGTCGTTCCGTTCGCCATCGGCGCGGTATGCACCAATAAGAAGATCGGAAACCCCGTCCCCGTTGATATCCGCCGAGACTATTTCCTCTCCCAACCTATCTGGAGAGAAATCCACAGAGGTCTCAGTAAGCTGCCCATAAATGATAGTCACATCGGTGGGCGGAGCCGTTCTAAGATCAATGTGGCGTGGCAAGTTCGGTTTTCCGTACACGACAACCACTTCACCGGCATTCTCCCTGAGATTGTTCGGCCCGTCACCGGCGCCTCCCTCCCTGTCAAAGACATTTCTCAGAGTGCCCAGTGCACCTGCACCGATGCCGATATCGTCCAGGCCATCACCGTTTACGTCTCCAACTGTCAGACAGGACCCAAAATGATCTACTGCGTCAATACCGTAGATGACAGTCATAGAATAGGTAGTATCTGCAGCATCTATCTGCACTCCTGGGGCGAGGGGACCATAGTAGATGTAGACCCGCCCCGTCTCGGGAATCGACGAATCATATCCGTGTGCCATATCCGCCCCCACCACGACATCGTCAAAACCGTCACCGTTTATATCACCGGCGTCCATCCACACGCCTAGCCGACTCTTGTCATGGGAACCGACTATTGTAGATACATTGTTAGGTATAGAATCACCAAGATCCATACTCAAGTCAGAAGCTTGCAGCATATCGGATAGAAGCTCGCCC
This sequence comes from Candidatus Latescibacterota bacterium, assembly GCA_018667995.1. Classification (GTDB taxonomy): domain Bacteria; phylum JAAXHH01; class JAAXHH01; order JAAXHH01; family JABIQT01; genus JABIQT01. The sequence goes on along the minus strand of JABIQT010000408.1, from coordinate 763 downwards.
GGAATGATGTACACTTTTCCCGCATCCGGCCTACCGGGGCCATCAGCATAAAATGCGCCCACAATAAGATCATTCGAGCCATTATTGTCAAAGTCTCCCGAAGCATGTTTTATGCCGAAGATATCATCGGAACGTTCGCCGTAGATCGCTATGGTCCGGAGATTCTGATATCTAAAATCAACTGTACCACGAATAGTTCCTTCGCTGAAATACACATGGATCTCACCAGAGTTTTGGCGAACATCGTTGGGGGGCCCATCAGCTGCCATCGCAGATACGATGAAATCTGCACGACCGTCACCGTTCAAATCGGCTGATGATATCGGTGTTCCATACTGCGCATCATTGTCATCAGGATTGTAGAACGTCATCTGTCCGGACTGACTTTTCTCGGCCAGATCCCAGACACGAACGATCTGCGCCGAAACCGAATCGGTCACGCAGAAGATCGGCAACACGAATGCAAGGATGCTCAGTCCATGGGACATATACGGTTCCGAGGATGACAGAGATCGAGAAGGCGTTCGAAGGCATTACAGGACTGCGACAGGTTCCATGGATATTAGTCGATCGACCTTCTGGAATCAAGTGTGTAATTGACCATATTACATTCTGAATTGGACAGGCACCGACGGGACGCCGAACATAATGCAGATTCAGAGAGCAATCACATCAGGTCAATCTCTATGCACCATTTTTCTAGTAGAAGGTCCTCTCGGCCAGCGGGAGCCAGCCGAGAGTCGTCGTGCGATGGGAATATCTG
>JABIQT010000762.1 GCA_018667995.1 Candidatus Latescibacterota bacterium | reverse complement strand
CAGGCGTCGGCGGGCACCGAAACATAGTTGGCAAAGGCGCCGGGACGGTCGATTCCTACAACTTTGCGGCGTGGACAGATGTTCATGCGACCTTTTAGGCAGGCAGGACATCTACCGCAGGATAATATCGGGTTAATGGTTACACGGTCCCCTAACGCGATGTGATCGACGCCAGGACCGACCTCAACTGCTTCGCCGGTGAATTCATGCCCCATGACGAGGGGAGGCACGCGCTTGGCACTTTTTCCAAGGAATCCGTGGAGGTCAGAACCGCAGATGCTTGAGGCCCCTACTTTGAGGATAACTTCGCCCTCTGAGATCTCTGGGTCAGGAACATTTTGTATCTCCATCTCTCTCGTGCCCAAGTACATCAGCGCTTTCATCTCGTCCCCCTGATTTCAATAGTTTCGAAAGGCGATAACGTCGTCAATCTTGCTGGTGTCGGCAAAAATCATAGCCAGTCTGTCGATCCCCAATGCAATACCTCCTGCTGGGGGCATTCCGTATTCCAGTGCCTGAATAAACTGCTCGTCGATGCCACCGGAATAACCCCGAGTGCGCTCCGACTTAAGCAGGTTCTCGTATCTCTCGCGCTGTTCACGTGGGTCGTTTAGCTCCGTAAAAGCATTCGCCAGTTCCAGTCCCCCTATATAAAGCTCGAATCGCTCCACGAACTGTGGGTCTGAATCCAGAGATCTGGCCAGCGAGGGCAGGTAGGCAGGATAATCCATGAGGAGTATCGGTCGATCTCTCGGCAATTCGGGCTCGATCTGATCAACGAATAAACGGTGGAATAGATCCTCCCGGGATTCTGCTCCGGCCACATCAACGCCTCTGTCAGCAACGGCCGCATTAAGTGACTCGCGGGTAGTACATTGCTCCAAGTCGATACCCGTGAGTTCACGAATCAGATCATTGACACGCCGCCGCGGCCATGGGCGTCCCAGATTGATATCCTGTCCCTGATAGTTGATTGTGGAGTCGCCCGTTATGTTGATTGCCATCGAGACGATGTATTCCTCCATGGTCTCCATTACACCCCTGTAGTCGTCGTATGCCTGATACCACTCGAGGCCAATGAATTCAGGATGATGTGTATCGTATCGTTCACCATCTCTGAAAAATCGACAGATTTGAAAGATATTCTCATATCCGAGAGCAAGCAACCGTTTCATATAGTGCTCGGGCGAGGATTGGAGGTAATAATCGATTGTGCTTCCGGCGGGATCATGATAGGTGGTTTTGAACGAGGAGATACCTGGAGTGAGATCGGGCACCGTCATAAAATGCGGGGTTTCGACGTTCAGAAATCCATGGTCCTGGAAGAACCGCGATGTATGGGTTAGAATCTCAGATTTGAGTGTGAGAGATGCGTCGGGCACGATATCGTGGAGGGGACCCAATACAGGGACCAGCAGACGTAGGCTTTTCAGCGTCATTTCTTGAGAGGTACGCCGAACCCCACATTCCACAATATCGCCTTCTTCCAGTTCGTTTAGTAGCGCAGTAGTCTCCGCATCCATATTGTCCTCAAGATACAATGATAGACAGCCCGATGCGTCTTCCACCACACACGTTCCGGCACCAATGTTCAGAGCACGTAAGCGTCCGCTGATGACCGGGGTTGTCATTGATTGGTCCGAAGAGTAGATCTGTGCTATGGTATGGGTTCTGGAACCACAGGCGGGGTAAAGCGCTATACCAAGCCGCTTCAGTCGGGAGAGTCTATCCACGTGGTCTATTCTACCAGGTTATCCAGCGAGGGTATGTCGATTTGTTTGGTCTGGTCGATGGTGAACGGCGTGATAGAAATATAGCCGTTAATCAGTGCCCATTCGTCTGTACCTTCTTTGGCAACGGTCAGATCGCGGGAACGGGTCTGCCAGTACAGATCACGCCCAAAGGGGCTTGTCTGCTTGACATACCGGAATCCCAGATCGCGCAAGCTTTGCTTCGTGATACGGGTACCTTTAATGTCCACGTCCTGACCGGGTAGATTCACGTTGAGAAATACCCCTTTGGGCAATGGTGCATTTCTGATGGTCTCAACGATCTTCCTGGTCTCCACAGCTGCCCGCTGAAAATCCAGTGCAACGCCCCGCGTTTTGGGACGATCAAGTGAAACGGCGATTGAAGTTATGCCATTCATGGCACCTTCTCTCGCTCCGGCCACGGTTCCGGAACTTGGAGTCACCAGACCAGCATTGGAGCCACGGTTAATTCCAGAGATCACGAGGTCGGGTTTTGGGTCCATCAGGGCCTGTATCCCAATAGTCACACAGGATGCAGGTGGTACGTTGACGTTATATCCAATGACCTCACCGTCACGACGTATGGGAATTACTGTGAACGGGTCCCTTAGCATCACCCAATGACCTGCTCCGCTGTAGTTCTTGTCGGGCGCCACGACCATCACTTCGGTTTCCGGCAAAGAGGCGAGTTCGTCGTAAAGTGCCGTCACACCTGGAGAGTCAAACCCGTCGTCGTTCGCAATCATGATTCTGTATGGCCTGGATTGGGCCCATGAATCACCCACCGTGGTAGCGAGCAGTAGGAGAAAAAGGATCTGATGGGACAGTCTTATAACACGAGACATTAGATATTCCACCAATAGTTGAATTTCATCAGCAAGACATTTTCGGAGGAGGCATCAAAGATACCGGACAGGTTGCGTCCAAAAGCGGCATCTCCCGGTGTTCCTGAACCAATGCGCGCCTGAGTCCACACGAGGAATAGTGTGCTGCCGGGGCGGTACTCCCATCTGAAGACGGCATTGACATTCATTGACCGGTTGTTAAAGTCAGGGTTTTCAAAGTCTGGTTTTTCTAAATAAAGGCTCGATGCAAGGGTGCCAAAGGACTCAGGCGATGTCAATACCTTAAACCCACTATAATCTCCAGAGGCAAAGAACAGCTGGTTGTAGAATTGCAGACTCAAGTCTTTCGTGAATGTGATGTTGGCCCGGGTCACCACATTGAACCGATCGGTATCCAGATTGCCGAAAACGGGCAACTCATTGCCTGTTGATCCGAGGTCATCGACATTCTTGACCCACCGGCTGACTCCTCGCGATTGGCTGTAGCTGGGAGATATGCGTATTTCGATGTTGTCCCGGATTCTAAACTGCGAATTAAATCGAATATTCCTGAAATACCCGTCCCGCTCGTTACCGACATTGATGTTGAATCCACCGGAGATGTTGCGACGAAAATCCGAATCGAGGCCCCACCAGAGGAAGTTACTTGCGGGGATCTTCACAAGTCCGTTTTCGCGAGTCTCTCGATCATCGACAACAGCCACATTCCGACCTACTCCGGCAAAGGACCTCCACCAGTTCATGAATTGCACAAAACCATTCACGTTGAAATTCTGGCGCAGTTTATTACCATCGAAGTTCCAGGCCGTTGAGGTGTTAAAGTTGAAATTTCGACGCCGTGTGAAGCGCCAGATATTGTTGCCTCGGAGGTTAATCCCGCCGTTCAGATTATGAATATTGGATCGACGCAGAAATCCTAGATCATTGATCGCGAAATTGGGGCTCAGTCCCTCGTAACGGATATCACCACCGATGTGATCTCCGCCTCGCTTTGAAAAGCGCATTTCGGTACCCACACCAGTCTTGCGAGCGTCCTGCCCTGTTCGGCTCATGGCAACCTGACCATTGAAACTGTACATGTTGTTGAACATGTTTAGTCCCCAGTCCGCTCCCGCAGTCGTGGCAGGGCTCTCACCCGTCCTTGCCGCGTTGGTCGCCATCAGGCCAAGGAATGAGTTGTTCAAGACGTCCCGTTTCAAGCGCAAGACGTTGTAGGCTGCCCT
>JABIQT010000620.1 GCA_018667995.1 Candidatus Latescibacterota bacterium | reverse complement strand
TTGAACAGGGGTATACAGTCACGTTTGGGGGGCCTTCACTCCGCGAAAATTGCCATGGTCAGTGTAGATTTCAAGGAGATTGAAACGCTTCAGCAGAACGGAGATTGGGATCAGGCCGGCAAGGTGTTGGCGACTGCAGCGCGACAGATGGAAGCCGCAGGTGCGGATTTTCTGTTGATCTGTACCAATACCATGCACAAGGTCGCCACGCAAATTTCAACAGCCATCGAGATCCCCACACTCCATCTAGCCGATGCCACAGCGAACCGTATCAGGCGCCAGGGCATGGCCACCGTCGGACTCCTGGGAACCAAGTTCACTATGGAACAGGATTTCTACAAAGGCAGGTTGGTTTCCCAGCACGGCTTAAAGGTTCTTGTACCACCAGCTGAGGACCGTGAGATAGTGCATCGTGTCATCTATGAAGAGCTCTGCCGGGGGCAGGTGACTGCTGCATCCCGGAACGAATACCTTCGTATCATTGATGACCTTGCGCGAAGGGGAGCCAGAGGCGTCATCGAGGGATGCACGGAAATCGTCATGCTGGTTCAGCAGGAACACACTTCAACGCCTCTCTTCGATACGACCACGATTCATGCCGAAGAAGCAGTGGATTTGGCACTCAGCTGAACGGTAGATTCGATCCGTTTTATCTCTATAAATTCAGCACAAAATGCACATATTCATATGGGCCTGGCACCGAATAACTCGAGTCGCCGTGGGACCAACTTCTATGAATTTCAAACCAAGTACGACGCATCCGATTCTGATCCTGTGTATCCTGGGAATGGCCTGTATATGCTCGGAACCGGCGCACGGGCAGATGGTGAACTCGGTCGGCAAGATAATGCCCACAGATGCGGCGCCTTTGACTCGGCAGGTTTACCGGTACCTGATTCCAGAACCACAGACACTTGATGTCAATGTCAGAATGTACGGATCTCCGGGAGGATTCATATTTGAGCCCTTGCTGAAGGTGGACCCCGTTACATCAGAGATTCTTCCAGGAGCGGCTGATCGGTACCAGTTTTCTGATGATGGTCGGGTGTGGACGTTTCACCTACGCCGGACGGGAAAATGGAGCGATGGGCGCCCCGTAACAGCTCACGATTTTGTCTATTCGTGGCGCCGGGCCCTCGATCCGAAAGAAGCTAATCCCTACGCATTCTTCTATTATCCCATCGAAGGGGCTAAAGCGTACAACACACGCGTAACGGGTGATCCAGCCGTCGTGAAAATGCGGGCAGTAGACGACTATACCTTCGAAGTGACCACCACTGAGTCCTGTCCCTATTTTCCATACATAGCTGCTTACGGAGGGACCCCGCCTGTTCCACGATGGCAGATCGAGAAATATGGTGCCCGGTGGACCGAGAATGATAAATGCGTATCCAATGCCTCCTACATGCTCGATCGGTGGGTGACAGGTGATCGGATCATTCTTAAGCTGGATCCGATGTATAACGGACCCAATAAGGGCTATTTGGAGGAGATCATTTGGGTTCTGAAGACCGAGGGATCGGCTATCGGACTGCTCACATACGAGAATAACGAACTGGACACCTACAACGTGGATGCCATCGAGTTGGGGCGTGTGGAGTCTGATCCGAATCTGAGCAGGCAATTGGTGAAAGTACCGATCCCACGAACCAGATATATCGTAGTTCAGACAGAACAAGCCCCGTTCAACGACATCAGGGTGCGTCAAGCGCTTGCCAAAGCCATTGATAGAAAGGCGTTAATCAGAACAGTGCTTCGAGGCGTGGGTACACCGGCCTATGCCATGCTTCCGCACGACTATCCGGGATACCTGGGCGAGAACTACCGTTCTGTTCAGGCCTACGATCCGGATGGAGCCAAGGTGTTGTTTGAGGAGGCGGGGTTTCCGGGTGGCAGAGGATTTCCGGTCCGCGAATTGTGGGTGAGAGAGTCCGCACTCAGCATCAGAATGGTGGCGCAGGCAATTCAGGAGATGTGGCGGTCCGTGCTGGGCATCGAGATCCGAATCAGGCAGCAGGAAGAAAAGACCTTTATGGACAATATGTACCAGCATCGTATATCGCTGGGCTTGGTGCCGTTCACCTCAGACTATCCCGATCCACACAGCATGCTCGGATCGCTATGGCGATCCGGTCCAGTCGGCGCCGCACGCCACCCATGGAAAAGTGTTCGATTTGATGAATTGGTGGATAAAGCCTCAAAGGAACTTAATCCAACTACAAGGATGGCTTTCTACGATGAAGCCCAAAAGATCCTCGCGGAAGAGGTAGGCGGCATCTTCGTCTACAACGAGATCAGTCTGGCGCTACGCAAACCCCATCTGCGCGGCATCAGGATGAGTGATTCCGGATATCCAATTCTGCCAGCCCTGACAGAGCTGTATATCGGCCGCGAGGAATGATTCGTTGAGCTATACTCTCAGCGTATAGCTGATACATTCAGCACACCGATGAGCCTGCGTACCCTCGTCAGTCTACTGTCTTTTTCTGCTCTTCTTTACTGGTTTTGAGCCTCCACCTTTACCAGTAGCTGCGGCAGGGCGTTCACGCCCGACCGATCGTCCTTGCCCGCTTGGTCCGCTTCGCTTCGGTCCTCTCGATGGACCGCCTTGCCGGGATCCGCCCGATCGACTAAATCCACCAGATTTGCTACGATCTGACCCGCCTGACGACCGCGGTTCACGCTCAGGCCGACCTTCCTTCTCCTGGAAGGGCCGTACCTCCACAGGCCGACGATTAAACTCTATGCCTTTAAAACCGCTAAGTATTGTCGCGCCGGCATTCTGAGCCACTTCAAATATTGAGAAGGTCTTTAACACATTGATACGGCCCACCTCGATGCGTTGACGTGTGCACCTGTTGATAAGACCAATCAAGTCACGTGGCGAAAAACTATCCTTGTAGCCCAGGTTTATGTGAAACCGGGCGAATCCGCGTTCAACAGTGTGTTGATCACTCCTGAACTCCGGGCCCTCTTTCTGAAATCGTTTTCTTTGCATGGTCTTGTCTTCCGGCTGATTGAGATCCCTCGTGTCTTTGTAGTAGTCCAGCAGCTGATTGAATTCCAGTGAAACGAAATGCTTAATCAACTCATCCCGGCTGAGCCATGCCAGTTTCTCGGTGGCCACCGGCAGGAATTTGTCGATTTCCTTATGATTTATCTCGATCTTTTCCATACGATCGATCATGTGCAACAGCTGTCGCTCACAGATTTCATGACCGCCAGGTACTCGTTTGTGTTCGAATGTCTTGCGGAGCTTCGCCTGTAGTTGCTTGATACGGTGTGTTTCCCGCTTATTCACAATGACGACCGAAACACCCGCTTGTCCCGCACGTCCCGTTCTGCCGCTTCTATGGGTATAGATATCGTTATCATCGGGAAGGTTATAGCTGATGATATGGGTAATGTCTTTCACATCCAGG
>JABIQT010000874.1 GCA_018667995.1 Candidatus Latescibacterota bacterium | reverse complement strand
CTCGGGTCTGTGCATCAACGGGGGTCTGCGTTTCTGTCAACAATTCCCTCTTCGCAGACGGCGTGTACAAATTTGGTACAGAGGATCAACGTCAACGGTTCCTGCCGCCTATGGGCGATAGCCGGGCCCAGGCATGCATCTCACTCTCGGAGCCCGGGGCAGGCACTGACGTGGGATCTACCCTCACGACCGCCACGAAAGATGGCGACAGCTGGGTCCTGAACGGAAAGAAGAATTTCGCCACCAATGGCGGGTTCGCGGATTTTGCGCTCGTTCTTGTCTCGACAGATCAGCAAGCCGGGCATAAAGGGCTCAGTATGTTCATCGTCGACAAAGGTACCCCGGGGTTTTCGGTGGGACGCCATGAGCTCAAACTGGGTATACGAGGGTCCGACACAAGTGAGCTGCTGTTCGACGATTGCCGTGTGCCTGAATCCAGTATGTTGGGCTCACCGGGCAAGGGGCTCAGTATTGCGCTCACCATACTCAACGGTGGCCGCATAGGCATTGCAGCACAGGCGATAGGTATTGGCCAGGCTGCATACGAGGATGCCGTAGCCTATTCGAAAGAGCGTCAGCAATTCGGAAAACCGATATCTGAGTTTCAGGCCGTGGCGTTCAAACTGGCCGATATGGCGGTGGAGCTTGAAGCGGCAAAATTGCTTACGCTGAAAGCTGCCTGGCTTAAAGACCAGGGACAGGACTATATAACGGCTTCGGCAAAGGCTAAGCTATTCGCATCGGAAGCGGCCAACAGGATAGCCACTGAGGCGCTTCAGATACACGGCGGCTATGGCTACATCCGTGACTTCAATGTGGAGCGCTACTTCCGTGATGCCCGGATAACGACTATATATGAAGGGACCTCAGAGGCCCAGAGGATCGTAATCTCACGCGATGTCCTGCGATAGAACAAAACGCACAGCGGGAAACCTCGTAAAGTCTTAAGGGAGAGAACTATGACGCATCGGGAACGGATGCTATCAGCGATACGAGGGGAACCTACGGACCAGCTGCCCTGGGCGCCGCGTATGGACCTATGGAGCATCGCGCTAAGAGAGCGTGGAACGGTACCGGCTGAATTCGTAGGTCTCAACACCGCCGAAATATCCGATGCACTGGGTGTGGCCTGCCATGCGGTCCGGGCGGACTATACACTGGCGAGAGATCCACAAGACTTGGTACTACGCGGCCTGGGAATAGACAACCACGGGGACTATCCTTTCCGCGTCGAACTTCGAGACCTACCCGTATCCTTCTCCCATGACGCCGAGAATTACCGTACTCTGATAGAAACACCAGCTGGCCCTGTAAATCTTCATCTCAAGCAGACCCGGGAGATGACTAGCGAGGGCATCTCTCTTCCCTTTGTCAAGTCCTACGCGATCAATTCGGCTGACGACTTTGAAGCCATCGGACAGATCTTCGAACATCTTGAAGTCATCCCAAAGCCGGAGAACTATGCTGCATTCCACGATCGAGTCGGCGACAGAGGCCTTGCGGTCGCGAGCGGGTCGGTGGGGGCATCCCCCGTGCATCTTATACTGCACGACCTAGTGGCCATGGACAAGTTCTTCTATCTATATGCTGATGAAAGAAAGGCATTGAGCCGCCTGACCGACAGAATGACGCCCTTCTTCGAGGCCATGCTTGATGCCTTAACGAAATGCTGTGCTGAGGTGGTTTTCTGGGGCGGCAATTACGACCAGGATCTGACCTGGCCACCATTCTTCAAGGAGGAGATCACTCCCTGGCTCAAGCGGGTTTCAGATCGCGTCCACGAAGCAGGAAAGTATCTTCTGACACATACCGACGGGGAGAATAAGGACCTGCTTCCTCTCTATCCACCATGCGGGTTTGACGTAGCGGAATCGGTCTGTCCTAAACCAATGACACAGTGTTCTTTGGATGAGGTCAGGAAGGGATTAGGATCAGCGACGACCGTCTGGGGTGGCATTCCGGCGGTAGCACTGTTACCGGACTCCATGGATGATCAGACATTCGAGGCGTATCTGGAGGAACTGTTTGCATCTTTAGGCGCCGGCGACCGCCTGATCCTGGGCGTTTCAGACAATGTGCCACCCGACGCCGATTTGAACCGCCTACGAGAAATCGGCCAGCGCGCGCAGGCCTTTCAAGCCCGTTAACCTGGAAGAGCATGTCACCGATAAACCTGCGTTCCGCCCCTCTCCGCTCTCATCCGGGGACAGCTCTGTCGGCAACCGCTTAAGTAATACCACTTATGTCCCGGTTTTCCCGGTTTATGGCATTT
>JABIQT010000450.1 GCA_018667995.1 Candidatus Latescibacterota bacterium | reverse complement strand
CAATGCCATGGGCATATTCTATCCATTTGTCGACAATGAAGCAGTCGGAATGATTGGCGTCGAAGGTGGCGGATTCGGGGTCGACACGGCCCACCATGCGGCCACACTCGGAAAGGGCTCACCGGGCGTACTCCATGGTTCGATGAGTTACGTAGGACAGGACTCGGACGGACAGATCAAGATCGCACACTCCATATCTGCGGGCCTGGACTATCCAGGCGTTGGTCCGGAGCATAGCTTTCTCAAGGAATCGGGGCGGGTCAGCTACACCAGCATCGTCGACGATGAGGCTCTCGAGGCGCTTCAAGTACTGTCACGTACGGAAGGGATTATCCCCGCACTAGAAAGTTCACACGCGGTGGCTCACACCATGAAATTGGCACCAACCATGAGCAAGGACGAAGTAATCGTCATCTGCCTGTCTGGACGCGGTGATAAGGACGTGCATACGGTATCCAAATACCTGGCGGAGCGCGCTGCGGAAAACCAGACAAGTTGACCATGATAGGATTGGCATGAACAACAGAATATCCGAAACATTCGCGACCTTGGCAAACCAGGGCCGCAAAGCGCTCATTCCGTATATCTCGGCGGGCGACCCAAATCTGGACACAACACGACGGATTGTCCTTGAACTGGAGCGCAAAGGTGCAGATATAGTAGAATTGGGAGTGCCATTTTCAGACCCGGTAGCCGATGGTCCAACAATCCAGCGAGCGTCGTTACGAGCACTGAAGCAGGGCACGACACTACACGGTATCGTGGATACGGTAGCCGCCATCCGTGTTGATTCAAAAATACCCATTGCATTGATGACCTATTACAATCCGATCCTGGCCTATGGAGTCGAGAAGTTTTGCTGGGAGGCCTCAAGAGCTGGCGTGGACGGATTGATTATTCCAGATTTACCACCGGAGGAGGCGGCGGATCTTATTGCATGCTGTCGCGAGCAGAATATTGCTACGGTTTTTCTGGTTGCACCGACAAGTTCCGCGGACCGCATCGCGCATATCGATGCGAATACCACCGGATTCCTTTACTGTGTATCCCTAACGGGGGTTACAGGGGCCCGGAATCGGATGGGTGACAACGTCCCAGCATTTATGGAAACGGTCCGCTCCCGTTCAAGTAATCCACTGGCAATTGGCTTCGGAATCTCGACGCCCGACCATGCACGGGAAGCCGCTCGGCTGGCGGACGGGATCATCGTTGGTAGCGCTATCATCGATGTCATTGAACAGTGCAAAACTGAGGACGAGATCGTCTCACAGGTCGGGAACTTTGTTAAGTCACTTAGGACAAGCATAGATGAATGAAGATCAGATAAATGAACGGTTCAGTCAAAAGATCGAACTGCACGGGCATATCATAGATTCATTAATCCTGCCCCGAGTCTTCGAAACCATTATGGCGGACGGTGAGAGTGATTTCGAAGTTGAAGAATTCACCATTGGTCGGCACAAGGCGGACAAGAGTTATGCCCGGATCCGGATTACGACGGCGGGGCAGGTACGGCTGAATGAACTGCTCGACGAGTTACGCTCCGAAGGAGCAGAGGTACTTGAAGACGAGGCGGCGAATTTTGCCCCAGCAGATATGGATGGGGTATTCCCGGAGAATTTCTATGCCACGACAAATCTACAGACGACCGTCCGCTTGGGGGAAACCTGGATCCAGGTTGATCGCCCCGAAATGGACTGTGGGCTGCGTCTCAATTCGTCGGGTGAGTCTGTGCAATGCGTCCCCATGCATCAGGTGAGGCAGGGAGACCAAATCGCCGTAGGCAAACAGGGAATACGAATTACCCCACTTGAACGTGCCCGGCAACGCGACATTTTTGAGTTCATGGGGAGTGCAGTGTCCTCGGAAAAACCCAAAAAGCTGCTTATCGACGCGATCGCCGAAGAGATTCGTGAAATAAAGGAGCGTGGTGAGCGGGTCTTAGTAGTGGGTGGGCCAGCCATTATCCACACGGGGGCAGGCCCGTATCTCTCGGAACTAATCGCCCATGGCTTTGTGGACGTACTATTCGCAGGAAATGCGCTCGCCCTGCACGACCTGGAAAACGCCTTGTACGGAACATCGCTTGGGGTATCGCTTCAACGAGGAGAGAATATCGAAGGTGGGCATGAGCATCACCTACGAACCGTCAATTTAATACGCAGGCAAGGGTCCATCAAAAACGCTGTCGACGGCGGTATTATCACTTCAGGTGTAATGTTTGAATGCGTCAGGAAGCAGATTGATGTGGTCCTGGCAGGATCCGTTCGCGATGACGGGCCTCTTCCGGATGTGCTTACGGACATGGTCGTGGCACAGGACAAGATGCGGTCATGCCTCGACGGGGTGCAAATGGCCCTCATGATATCGACAATGCTGCATTCCATTGCCACTGGAAATATACTGCCCGCCTACGTAAAAACGGTTTGCGTGGATATCAATCCAGCAACTGTGACGAAGCTTGCAGACCGAGGTAGCCATCAGGCTCTTGGGCTCGTTACGGATGTGGAGTCATTTCTAAGAGAGTTGTGTGGCGGATTGGTGGGTTAGCGAAACCTCCTATGCACCATCTATCATTGTGAGATTCTAATGACGAAGCAGGCGAAAGTAGCAAGTATGGAGTGTGAGTGTGGGCGCCAGGGAGTACCCCAGTGGGTCTCCAGCGCCCACGAGTTCATTTTGGGATCGAATAGTCAGAATAACGATGCGGGCACAGCAAGCTTCACATTGAGTTGTACCAATCTGTAATCGAACAGACATCTATATCGGAGGTCCGTATGGTTCGGGGGATCCGCGGTGCGATAACGGTGGAATCGAACAGAAAAGCAGACATTCGCAGTGCCACTGAGGACCTGTTGTCGAACATCGTGGAAAGCAATAATCTACAACTCGATGATATAGCCAGCGTGTTCTTTACCGGCACCAGCGATCTTGACGAAGAAGTGCCAGCCCGAGCGGCACGGAACATGGGATGGACTGCCATTCCAATGTTCTGTTCACAGGAAATGGCCGTGAAGGACGGTTTGGCCCTGTGTATTCGGGTGATGATCCATGTTAATACCAACAAACAACAGACAGAAATAAACCACGTCTATCTCGGCGACGCGATACGATTGAGACCGGATTTGACGCAAGGAGGATGAGATGGTTGTAGTAATGGAATCACAGGCTACTGACGAACAGAAGAACCACGTGCGAGAGACGGTACAGGCCCTTGGATGCGAAACACGGGATATCCAGGGAGAAGAAATTACCGTCATATGTTTAATAGGTAATACCAGGGCTCTTCAGACGGAGCAATTTGAGATGCTGCCAGGTGTCGACCATGTGCAGCGGATCCAGCGACCGTTTAAGTTGGTGAGTCGTGAAGTACAGCCTGAGAAATCCAGTTTTGACGTTAAAGGCGTCACCGTGGGTGGCAGCGACGTTGTCGTGATTGCCGGACCTTGCTCAGTCGAGTCGCGGGAACAGTTTCAAACTGTGGCTCATGCGGTAAAGAAATCGGGGGCCAAAATGATTCGCGGCGGCGCATTCAAACCGCGGACGTCCCCTTACAGTTTCCAGGGCATGGGAGAAGAAGGTCTGAAGATTATGGCGGAAGTAAGTGAAGAAACTGGCCTTCCAACCATATCGGAGGGGATGCAAGTCGACACGGTCTCCATGGTGGCGGACCACGTAGACATATTGCAGATAGGTGCGCGTAACATGCAGAATTACCCTCTGCTGACGGCCATAGGGAAGAGCCGGCGGCCTGCGATGCTGAAGCGAGGCCTCTCCGCCACCTTTGAGGAAATGTTGTTAGCGGCGGAATACATTCTAGCCGGGGGCAATGAGCATGTCATCCTTTGCGAACGGGGCAT
>JABIQT010000195.1 GCA_018667995.1 Candidatus Latescibacterota bacterium | reverse complement strand
CCCTTCACGCCCACAAACGCCTTTGGCTCCGTTTCCATACCATACTGAGGACGTCGTTGTGGACGGCGGCTCGGAAGGTGTTAAACTAGAAGGAACCTTGACCATACCGGATACTGGTGGTCCCTTTCCGGCAGTTGTCTTGATATCCGGTTCGGGACCTCAAGATCGGGATGAAACTCTGGCTGGCCATCGACCATTTTGGGTCCTGGCCGATCATCTTTCGAGGAATGGTATCGCGGTGCTGCGTTATGACGATAGAGGAGTTGGTGCCTCTACCGGTAAATTTGAGACTGCCACGACCGTGGAACTGGCAGATGACGCCCGAGCCATGCACACTTTCCTGCTGTCTCGGGGCGACGTGGATAGAAATAAGGTTGGCCTCATCGGACATAGTGAGGGGGGAATCATCGCTCCCATGCTGGCATCTCAATCTGAGGAGGTAGCGTTCATTGTCATGCTTGCGGGACCTGGTCTTCGCGGTGATGAGATTCTCTACCTGCAGACTGAGCTGATATCTCGTGCCATGGGCCTTGATGAAACGGCGATTCGGCAGTCACGCATCGATTCCGAAGCCATGTATGCGATCATCAGGTCGGAAAGTGATCAACAGAAGATGGTGCAGCGGCTGAGAACGTATCGCACTGGAGCAATGGCCGGATACACCGAAGAGATGTTGGCGGAAATTCGAAAATACGGGGATCCTGAAAAACTCTTTGAGGCCAGTCTGGGCCAGTTAACCGCCCCCTGGTTCCGGTTCTTCCTTGACTACGATCCGATACCTAGTCTGAAGAAAACGAGTTGTCCCGTACTTGCACTGATCGGTGAGCGGGACATGCAGGTACCGCCGCTTCAGAACATTCCAGCCATAGAGGAAGCGCTGCAACAGGGCGTGAGTAAGGAGTTTTCGGTGGAAGAATTGCCCGGATTGAATCATCTATTCCAGAAGGCCAAAACTGGTTCACCGGGGGAATACGGCAGCATAGAAGAGACCTTCGCACCATCCGCCCTCAAGGTCATTTCTGACTGGGTTCTGGACCAATCAGCCAGGTTGTAGTATCTTTGCCAGCGACGTTATTTCCAGAACTTCAGGAGTTAGAGCATGGGGTGCACCGGAAGTATTCCAGAAGATATTGTGGATCAGTTTGATGAGATGGGGTATGTGGTTTTGCGTGGATTCTTCGATGGCTCCGTGGTAGATAGAGCTATTGAGGCCATGACTCCTTTGGTAGATGCTTGCGCCGCAGAATTGGTGGCTGAGGGTGTGCACCAGGACATGCTCTCCCGCGAGAGCTTTGAAAGAAGGCTTTCGAGACTATACGAGCCGTGTATGGAGAAGGCTCCGTCAATCTTTCGCAGGGAGTTGCACCTGGCCGGTTTATACGACGTGTTCTTTCATTCGAGGCTTTTGGATGCGGTTGAAATGATACTGGGATCGGAGATTAGACTGTATCCCAACTACTCAGTTCGTCCTAAGTTGCCCGACCACGCTAAGACATTGGTGCTCTGGCACCAGGATGGAGGATACACCCAGAATGCCCATCTGGCCGGTATACACGAAGAGCGGGCAGTTGAAGTCCTGCGTATGGTGAATATCTGGTGCCCGCTTGTCCCGGCCACGGAGTTCAACGGTTGCATGCAGTTCATACCTAGAACCCATAAGCTTGGACTTGTACCCCATGAGGGGCGTGAATTCTATCTGGAGATTTCAGCGGCTGCCCTGGAGCCATTTCTGGATCAGGCGGCATCTATTGAACTCGACCCTGGCGACGTAGTTCTGTTTCACAACATGCTGTTTCATCAGGGACTACCAAATCGATCAGATGCGGTAAGATGGAGCATGGACTGGCGCTATCAAGATGCTACGCAGTCCACATTGCGGAAAGAGGAAGGCCACATGGCTCGAAGCAGCCGTGACGATGCCGACGTGGTCAAGAATGCCGCAGATTGGGTCTCGCGTTCGTTTCAGTGAGACAGGAGGCATGGTATGGGGCAGAGCGATCCCTACAAACACCGACAAACAGGAACCCTCATTATATACATGATGTCCATTCTGAGCCTGGTCCTGATTCTTTCAATTGGTATGATCGAGCCTTGGTACTATACATTGAGCTTTATTGTAGTGCTCGTTCTGGTTGCCATCATTTTTGGATCTTTGACGGTAGAAGTGCGGGACGAGAAACTACGCTTTTGGTTCGGCCCCGGCATCATTCGGAAATCCTATGATCTGCAGGAAATTACGTCTGCCACCGTGGTTAAGAACCATTGGTATTACGGATGGGGCATTCGACTCACGCCCAGTGGCTGGTTGTATAATGTATCAGGTTGGATGGCTGTTGAGCTCACACTTGTTTCGGGAAAAAGTCTGAGAATCGGCACGGACGAACCCCATGTGCTCGTGGCGTATGTCCAAAGTGAAATTCAGAAGTTAAAGCGTCAGGCGCCAGTGTGAGGACTGCTATTTGATCAGGATATCCGATATTCGCATTCTGTACATCCGGGAAATTCGTTCTGCCCTTCGCGAACGCAATATCGTGTTCAACACGATCCTGATGCCAGTATTTCTATATCCCATGCTTCTCTGGATTGGTTACACCGGAATCACATTCGTATTCGGTCAAACAGAAGGCTTCATCTCCAAGGTCGTGGTCAACGGGGACGTCGCAGTCTCGGGAGCATTTGAGAGTATGCTCCGCGAAGATGATCAGATATCCCTCGTGTCCGCGGCAGAGCCTGTGGCGGATGTACGGGAAGGTGACGTCGACCTGGTCGTGACGATTACAGCCAGCCCCCAGACGCTTGAAGACAATTTTCATGTCCTGCTGACATTTGATCAATCAAAAGATCGTAGCGTGACGGCCCGCACACGTGTCGAGGCATTGCTGGATGAGTTTCGTGCCCTGTACATGCAACGGGAGGCGGAACGACTCGGCTTAACCATGGCTGCATACCAGCAGTTTTGGGTAGAAACCAAAAACATGGCCACGGACCAACAGATGGGACGATTCATACTTGGGCTTCTGATTCCCATGATGTTGGTGGTAATGGTTGGGGTAGGAAGCATGTATGCGGCTATCGACGCCACTGCTGGCGAGCGGGAGAAATCCACTTGGGAAACAATTATGACGGCCGCTACGGACCGAACCAACATCGTTGTGGCCAAGTATCTCTACGTGGCCTCAATGGCCACGATTGCCGGGCTCCTGAATTTCACAGCTATGTTGGTTTCCATGAAATCCATCCTGGCACCGTTACTGGGTGACCGTATAGACATGATGTCATTTTCGGTGCCTTGGATGTCTCTACCACTGATAATTCTGGTGACTGTCCTGCTTGCACTCTTTATCGCTGCAGGGATGATGATACTCGCCTCCTTCGCCAGGACATTCAAGGAGGCACAGTCTATGATAAGTCCCTTCTACATGCTTATAATTCTTCCGGTTATGTTCCTGCAGATTCCCGGTATAGAGTTTACGCTACCAATGGCTCTCATTCCCGTTGTCAATGTATGTATGGTGTTCAGAGAAGCGGTGATGGGGGAATATCAGTGGCCTCAGATCGCGTTGACGGTGGTCGTGGAGATCGGATCTGTTGGGCTTTGCCTTTGGATCGCTGCAACAATACTGAGATACGAAGATGTACTCACCGGGACCTTCGATGGCAATATGATGAAGTTCCTAAAGGAACGTGTGCTCACGAGGCGAGCTCCGACCGGAGGGTCTCGATGATTCACTCGATATTGGTTGAAAATTTGCACAAGTCATTCTACGACAAGGCCCGAGGAGAAGTCAACGCCGTACAGGGCGTGAGTTTTCAGTGTCTTCCGGGCGAGATCTTTGGGTTGCTGGGAGCGAACGGCGCCGGAAAGACAACTACCTTGCGTATGCTCGCAACGATTCTGGGTCCGAGTTCGGGTACGGCCAGTCTGATGGGGCACGACGTAACCACGGCAGCGCTTGAAGTGAGGAAGAACCTCGGATTCTACTCAGCGACCACGGCGCTGTATCCCCGCCTCACGGCGAGAGAGACTATTGAGTTTTTTGCACGGATCAATCAGTATCCCGAGCAGCAAGTCAATGACCGGGTGGAGGCCCTGATCGAGCGATTCGGAATTACCGAGTATGCAGACGCTCGGGTCGATAAACTGTCGAGTGGGATGAAGCAGAAAGTCTCAATCGCAAGAACGGTCGCCCATGACCCTCCCGTGCTTATTTTTGACGAGCCGACGGTTGGTCTGGATGTGCTGAACGCGCTTGAGATGCAGGAGATTATCGGGGAGTTCCGGGATCACGGGAAAACGATCTTGTTCTCGACGCACATCATGAGTGAAGCAGAAAAACTGTGTGACCGCATAGCCATAATTCACGGTGGCCGAATACTTGCCTGCGGGACATTGGATGAGTTGCGGGACGAAACTGGGGCTCATTATCTGGAGGACATTTTTGTTCACTATGTGAAGGGGAGCGCGTGAACTGGCAGATCGTGAGGACCCTTCTCTTACACGAATTACGCATGCTGATTCGGGATCGTCGATCTGTGATTCTGTCCTTGGTGCTGCCCCTCGTGGTAATGCCCACTATTCTATTTGGAACGCGTTTCATGAACGACCGCCGCGAGCAGAAGCTCGACGACACGGTCTATCGGTATGCGATTGTCGGAACCGGAGCCGATGCCCTGCGAGGGCTGATCGCCCGGGCACAGGCTCTCGTAGAACGAACCAAAGCGGGTAGCGAGCGTGATGCGTTATCGGGATTCAGGAGAGAGGAATTCCCTGCCGCCGATCCTGATACCTTATTGAAATCACAGGAATTACACTTCTATCTTGAGGCGCTCACCAGTGAACAGGCCGATTCCCTTTCGGCGGTGAGAGATACCACGGTATCCGATTCTCGTGAATCGGACCTGCAGGGGATGATAACGGAAATCCGGTATACGGGCGTCCCCGTGGTCAACATGTACTTTCTGGCGAATAGAGACGCCTCACGCGTGGGGCAACAGAAGATGTGGGAGCTGCTCCGTGAGATACGCGATGAGGATCGCTCAGATCTTTTGCAGCAGAGCGGGCTCAACGTGAATCGCGATCAGATCGTGCCGGTGGCACGTAACGACCTCGCTACTGCAAGTCAGATCTCAGGCTCCGCATTTGGACGATTCCTGCCCATGTTCCTGGT
>JABIQT010000001.1 GCA_018667995.1 Candidatus Latescibacterota bacterium | reverse complement strand
GACCACACCCACTGCCATTTCTGCCCATGACGGCGCGCCTACAGTCGGCGGCTTCTTCTCCCCACGGATAGGTCCGACCATCTGTTCCTCGTGCCGCTTTCTCCCATTCCGTCTCTGTTGCCAACCGCTTTTCCACCCACGAGCAATACCCCTGTGCGTCGTGCCAGCTCACACAGTTGATCGGATGTGCACTCCGGTTAGAATAACCCCAATTACAGGAGCCAGAGTTCAGGGGGTTGCCACACTTGCCCGCCTCAACGCAACGACGGTAAGCATTGACGGTCACCTCCGTCCGGTCGATCCAGAATCCACCCACGTTCACTTGTGCGGGTCTCTCACCTTCGTCAGTGTCGAGTCCTCCCATCGTGAACGACCCCTCCGGTACATACACCATGTCATCACGATTGCTTGGCCTGATGATGACCCTACCCGTCCTGTCATCCCATTGCAGCGATCCTGGCTCACCGCTCACGCCCGCTACATCCCATGTGCTACAGATCAATTGCCATGCGCGCAGTTTCTCAGAAGATTGCATGAGATCTCCGTCAGCGATCCACCTGTATTTCTTGTAATCTGTATTGAATCTCGCCTTGAGGCGAGCCACTTCTCCGGCCATCTCCTCGTCACGCGTGCGGTTGGCCGCCCTTAAGTCGCTCTGAAACTGTTCACGCTGCTTGCCAGCCGCGATCAGCCCGTCGAGAGAGCTGTCGGTGCTACCCGGTGCTGCCACCTGATTCCGCAACGACTCTATTTTTCGCTCCATCTCAGCAATGGTGGCGACTTTTTCCGCTTCCATTTCCTCGACGGCCCGGTCCGCGGCGCGCTGCTCTGCCACCAGTTGCTGGTACCGCGCAAGCTCGTCGGCTGTCAGGTCCAGCTGCTCATCGAGCTGGTCGATCGGTGTGAAATAGAAGTCTCCCGTCGTCCGGTCCCACTCCTCCGGTGTCTGCACGCCTGCCGTCTCGGATTCCACGGCTGCCCGCACTCGCTTGAACATCTGTTGCATCTCTTGTCCTGGAACCCGCATCTGCCCCAGCAGGTGCTGTGTGTAGATACCGTTCGCATAATCTCCATCTGCTGCCGTCCTGCCGGGACTCGTTGCGTAGGCGATGAGGGTACCTCGCGGTGCATCCATCTTAGCCAAGCCGTTAGCCGAGCCTCGGAAGCTGCGCACGAAGGGGTTATCTCGACACGCGTCCAGGATCACCAGGTTCAACCGGTTGTTCGAATTGTCCAACTCGGACAGCACGCGTCCGATATCAACCGCTACGTACTCGACGTCAGCTTCCTTCCGCGGCGAGGTCTCAATTGGCATGAGGTAGTTGATTCCCCGAACCTGTATGGCATGTCCCGCAAAGTAGAACAGCCCCACTCCCCCTTTGGAGAGTTTTGCACCGAAGGTCTCCATGGCAGTCTCCATCTGTCGCTTATCTGCGTCGATGAGTACCGTCACGTCGAAACTGCGTTGCTCCAGCAGCTCCGAGATGTCCGACGCATCGTTGGCCGCATTGCGCAAGGGACCATTGGGGTATGCAGAATTGCCGATTACCAGAGCCGTACGGGTTTCGTTGTAGACTGCCCGAATCCCGCGGGAATCTTCTGTGGCCTCGACATCAAGGGTGAGGAGGAGCAGAGCACCGGCCAAGTAGCAAATTCTCATGAACTACAACCCGCGCGTGTAGAGCCCCATGAACAAGAGAGACGCCAATGGCAAACGATCGGCCAACTGCGAGCATCTTCGGAGATCGGGGTCTCTCGGAATCGCCGACGCCTCATCTGGTAATGTAGAGCCGCATTTCTGGTTGGCGTACATTCTTCTTGGCGTTTGCATCTTTCCCCGGGATTGGGCTCAATTGCTCAATCTGTTCCAGAGCTACTGCAACGTGCGCAGCCATGGAGCTGTCTATATCCCAGTAGTGGAGTTCACCAGTGTGGCTGGATTCGACCTGTCTGACGAATGAGGAACTGGCCCCCATTGAAAGCAGGAGTGATTCAGCCGCCCCTGCGTCCAAGTTCCGGCTCTCCCTGAACACGATGACGACCTTAATTCCGTTCAGGTCAGGCATTGTGGCGGAGACAGTGCCGGCTACACCATCCCAAAACAGCGGGCCTGCGATTTCACTGGCGTCTTCCACGCCCCAGGTGGTGCATATCAATCGCCACGCTCGCATTCTCTCTGCGGGCTGCATGAGTTCACTGTTAATGATCCATCTGTACTTCTCGTAGTCGGCTTCAAACCTCGCCCTACGCTTGGATAGCTCCAAGGCGCGGAGTCTGGCGATTTTCGCCTCCCGCGCGCGGCGTTCCTCCTCGGCTTTCTCCCTCGCAGCCTCCATGTCCTTCTGATACTGCTCTCGCTGCTTCCCGAGCGAGAGCAGTTGATCCAGCGTGTTGTCCGCCGAACCTGGTTCGGAGATCTGCATTCGCAACGCCTCGATCTGTCGCTCCATCTCGGCGATGGCGGTGAACTTGCTGGCCTGGAGATCTTCGATTGCGAGATCGGCGGCGCGTTGTTCATCAAGGAGTTGCTGATAGTGGGCCAGCTCCGCCGTCGTCAGATCGAGTTGATCGTCAAGGACATCAATCGGAGTAAAATAGAAACGGCCCGTAGTGCTGTCCCACTCTTGCGGAATCTGCGCTCCGGCGGTCGCCCGCTCGACGTTCGCACGGACTTCTCTGAACATGTCCTGCAATTCCTGCCCAGGTACTCGCATCTGTTCGATCAGATGCCGAGTGTAGGTTCCGTTGCGCCCATCCCCATCGGCAGCCGATTTGCCGGAACTCGTGGCGTAGGCAATAAGGGTCCCCCGCGGAGAGTCCATCGTCGCCAAGCCACGGCTCGCCGAACGGAAGCTGCGTGCGAAGGGATTATCGCGGCAGGCGTCGAGGATCACCAAGTTCAGCCGGTTGCTTTTACTGCCCAGCTCACCAAGCACGAGCCCGGCGTTTACCGCCATGTACTGGGTGTCAGTTTCTTTGGTGGGTGCGGCATCGATGGGCATCAAGTAGTTCACGCCGTCAGCCTGAACAGCGTGACCGGCGTAGTAGAACAGCCCCACGCCGCCGCCGGCAAGCTTTTTGCCGAATTCCCGGATCGCTGTTTCCATCTCTCGCTTGTCCGCGTCAGTGAGTAGCGTCACGTCGAAGCTGCGCTGCGTGAGCAACTCAGCCAGGTCCAACGCATCGTTGACCGGATTGCGTAGGGGTCCGTTCGGATAGGCGGCATTGCCGATGACCAACGCGGTGCGAGTCTCCGCGTAAACAGCGCGAATCCCCCGATCATCATCCGTGGCGTGAGCTCCCGTCGGGGCCAGGAGCAGGACGAGGGCAGCGATGGTGGCTCGCATCCACTGCTCGTGGACAATGTGCCGCAGCTTGCCAATTTTCACGGGTCGTGTCTCCTGCATGTCGGTTCTCGGCGCAGTCTTTTCAGCCCTTGCGCGGGGGCCCGCAGATTGCCCGGCGTGCTTGCTCAATGCAGCCATGCCCGAGACAACCGTGTGGCGATCGTAGTCGAAGCATTCATCCCTCACAACCGTTCTACTTTCTGCCAGTGGGTATTCTCAGGCCAATCACTCAAATCCCCTCTCACAGGCAAAGCAATAGCCACGACCCCGTTGTGGGCGTAGAGGGGACGGCGAGCAGGAGCAGGGAGAGAATCGAGCGTCTCATGAGCAGAACGATAGGCGATGCGGTCTGACGACGCGATCATCAGGGCGGGTCGACGCGCTGCTGTCGGATTATCAACCGAATGCAGACGAAGAGGGCCCTCGAATCATCTATCCGAGGGCCTTTTGATTGTTTATCAATCAGTTACGCCGGTGCAGCGGTTGTCATCCACCTGTCGTCGGATTGTGCGTCCGAACGCAGACGGCTGCTAGGGATTTGCGGCGCTCTCGGGGGGGAGTTTGGTGTGGGGCTGACCGATAGGAGGACAAAGATGATCGAATGAATGGTCCGTGTGCGCGAGATCCATGTGGCGCGGAGCGTCAAGTGCGATCACAGCATCCCCGATCTTTGAACAACTGGCGCAGGTGCAGACTTGTGCTCCCTTCTCAGACAGACGCTTCAACTCTCCGGCAACCTTTCGAAAGCCGAGCGACTCACGGCCAGTCATTCCTTCGGCTTGCCTGATGAAAGTCTCAACCTCGACCGGGTAGGTTCCGGTCAAGAACGAGTCTATCGCACACCCACGTCTGCAGGCATCGGTGTCTCCAAACTGCTTGCGGAAGGCGCGGAGTGAGATGTCGTCGAAAGAACGGAGAGCTACTCGAGCCCTTCGGCAGCGAGTCCGGTCCTGTCCCGTGTCCTTGAACTGGCCCCTCATCTTGGCCTCGATCGATCGGATGTACGACCGGATTGCGACTTGAACTCGGGTCTTGTCTCGCTGAGTAGATGGGTCGAGCCTGTGGCCACTGATCAGTTGAGCTACCAGTCCGAGGACCGCCTTCACTCCTCTGCCGCTGAACGAGTGCGTCCAGAGAGTCATTGCTTCACTCAGCGAATGGACATGATCCATTGAGAGAAGCGAGTAGAAATCAATAAGGTGACAGACATATCCCCGTCGGACTTCCATTGCCACGTAGCGCGAAACGTATTTCTCACCTCCGATCCGGACTCCCAGGCGTTGTTTGTACGCTGGTGTGCCCAGCAGAAGGCCGCGCACAACTGTTGTGTCTAGGAAATGTCGGTCGGCCGACAAGGGATTCAGTCGCTGGTCTCAATGTCGAAGGAGAAAGCAGTCGTGGAGAAGCCCAGATCCTCCAATTCGAGGATAGCCTTGTCGGCTGCCCTGTCTGTCACCTGACGACGGTTGCCAAGGTCAGACAGAATCTCCCTGGCTCCTTCGAATTGATCCGAGCGGTAGTTTGTCCAACGGTTGTCTACTACCAGTGCATTGGCGAGGGCGAAAGCAACATCGGTAAGCGTCTCTCCCGGTATGACGTCGGCCATCCTGTGTACGGCTTCCAAAAACGACGCGACGGCAGACGTTGCAGCTGTAGAACGAGCTGTTCGCGCCATCACCTTCAGATCGTCGGACAACTGCTGAACCAAGTGTACCCTTACCGCGAGCCTATATGGCGGGCTGACGGTACCGCGTCGCCTTGACTCGGAGCTGACCATATGCATCGGCTGGCGTTTGGAGGACGAGACCTCCGTGTAGGATCGCCCTGACGTAGCGTCCGAGGGATCGACCTCCTGATCGTCTGCGTCGTTCTCCATGGCCTCCATGGCGATTTCGGTCTGCGGGTCGCGACGTGACCTCGGGAATTTGATCAACTTCGGGCCGGGATCCTCCTGAGACTCGTCTACTGACAGAGTCGTGGAGGATCCGGCTTTCGCACTCCTGAGGGCTGCTAGGGTCATGTCATGCCACCTTCTGGGAGAAGCAGTAGTCTGCATATCCGTTTGCGATCTGACTTAACCTATCGCAAGCAGACTTATAGAAATCGTTGGCAACCCCGACAGCACAGTCGTCTTCGTCTCGGTAGAGATCCACATCAATAAATAGCGCGACATCGGGATAGCTATCAAGCACAATCTCCAGTTGGTCTGGGCTGCTGGGATCCAGATGACGATCATGGTTGAGTCCCAATGCCAACGGCAACTCGTCTCTATGCACAGGTCCTAGGCCAATGTGAAACCGATCGTCACCGTCCCTCATGTCGGCTCGGTACATAAGATCCTCGAGATCGCTTGGAACACCGGGTACATCGACATGCCTGGGTGACATGAACTTGAGCTCGAACACTGAGACCAGCTCAGAAAATGCCATCCCGGTCGGCACGAGATAGCGTCTCCTCAGACCGAGCCTCGTGAACCGTTCAATCCCTAGTGCCGTAGGTACGTCGGAAAGAAGCTGATGGACACGCTCTTTCTCCAGTTCCTCGTCCTCGTTGTCCTGCTCATATGCGAGAAAATCATGCCGCACGATCATACTGCACATGTGCGCGTAGTCTTGCCTGACTACAGAGTTCCAGGTTGTCTCCCACTTCGGATAGTTCTCAAACTCCGATGCCGCCTCAGCGAAACGGGCATAGAAGGCCAGCGAAGGTGCATATCGTGCCTGAAAGATGGTCTTGAAGAGCCTGGGGCTCGGGCTTTTTGCTGGCGTCATACCGTATGTGACAGAGAAAGAGTCCTATGAACCTTGTAGGCGCTGATACCGGGAAAACGGAATCTATCCGCAGATAAACTTCTGTCAAAGGCCCAACGGGCGCCTGCCTCGAAGACCGCGTTTGTAACGTACGGTATATGCAGATCAGAGAAATACTGAGACCGCGTCCTAGCAGCAATCCTGATTCTGCCTTCTGACTCTTACACCGAGGACGGTGAACGCAAGTCTTCCAGTAGTCGCGTTGTTGCGGCACAGTCCATGTAGAAGCATTGAGCGACCATAGGCCCGTCCAGGCCAACCGTATGTATCAGGTACCTGCTCCTGTGAGTGTTAATGGCATTCATCTGGATAACCCTCCTCAAGAAACTCTTCATCATCATTGGGCAATATCCCTCGCTCCTGCAGGACCTGTTCGCCCAAGACATCGACGATTTCGCCGATGCGTGCCATGGAGTAGTCGCGATGGCGAATCCACGTAAGGGAAACATTGAGGGTGAGGAAGTAGTTGTGCTTGTCGACCCAATCGTACCAGTGTTTTGCGAGGAGCAACAGCTCCTGTCGAGTTGGCACAAAGTCAGGACACAGTTGGGCACCCCAGCCAGACATTTGCTCCTCGAAGTCCAGCACATGGGCGCTGTCGCCCGGACCGCGTCTGTCTGCAGTTGGCTCTGGAATCCTGCGGTCTTCAGGATTGGGGCGTTCGGTTGAGTCGGAAGCCAAACCCCCCTGCCTCATTTTCTCGAGAGCTATGTCGATACCGGAAAGCTGTCGCGCATTCTCGTCTCCGAGCGCTTGCCGGAATGCCAGGAGTTCCTCTGCATTGTGCGCATACCAGTATCCGAAGACCGGCAGATGGGCGTGCAACCAGCACACAGGCACCCCCTCACTGGAAAGCTCTACGCTCAGCTGATGAAGGTCTCCTATGTCGATGCCGAGATACGAAGCCAGGCACCTGGGGGCACAGTCTGTACCCACTGGCATCTCTATTAGGTGGGTCACCAGCCTGTCCTTCACGTTGCTTCTACTCACTGCCACAGGCATCTCGTCATTCATAGCGTGTGTTGGGTGATCAGAAGCAACGTGAAG
>JABIQT010000002.1 GCA_018667995.1 Candidatus Latescibacterota bacterium | reverse complement strand
GTTACTCGGAGAAAAAGTCGGACTTGCCTGTTACCAGGTGTCCGAAATTGGGAAGTAGGGCGTCGGAATCGGACAGGAGCTTTCAGGCACCCAGGGCTACCGTATCGTTCTGCTTGACCTGTTCGACCGTTTCACATCCGAGGTTAACCATATTGACCTTCAGATCCGCCATGAGAATTTCGGCCGTATGGTCGCCGCCTGCGCTACCGAGGGCAGCAACACCCCAAATGAAGGAACGCCCCAGCAGTACGAAATCGGCACCCAACGCTAGGGCCCTCAGTATGTCCAGGCCAGAACGCACACCGCTATCGAATAATACAGCAGTACGTCCATTTACACGCTCCGCTACCACAGGCAGGGAGTCGATAGCCCCTGGCGCACCGTCGAACTGGCGAGCCCCGTGATTGGAAACCTGAATACCCTCCACCCCGATAGCAATAGCCTCGTCCGCATCATCCGGATGCAGGACACCCTTCAAAACCAATGGTCCGTCCCAGATATCTCTGACTTCCTTCAGGTAGTCCCATGAGAGCGTCCCCCCCATGCTCTGCCCAGCGAAGGTTGCGAGGGCACCCAAATCCTTTGATTCAGCGTATTTCTCAAGCGATCTCAGTCTCGGCAGACCGGCACTCAGCGTGTGGACCGTCCAACTGGGGTGCGTCAGAGCCTCGTAGACGAACCTGGGCGTGATCTTTGGCGGCATCCGCAATCCGGCTCGGGTGGTCCGTTCGCGGCGACTCGAGAGCGGTACGTCGGCCGTCACCACCAGCGTGTTGAAACCGTTGTCCTTAGCCCGTTTCAACAGATCATCCCGCAGGGCGTTCTCCCGGGGAGGATAGAGCTGAAACCATCCCATGTCACCAGCAATTGGGCCAATGGTCTCAGGAGTTTGTGTGGCGACAGTGCTTAGTCCGTAGGGTATGCGGTACTTTGCAGCCATGGCTGCGAGAATATGCTCCGTCCCTGGCCACATCAATCCCGACAATCCCACAGGCGACACACCGAAGGGTGCGTTGTACCGGCGACCGAATAGCGTGGTTGTAAGGTCAGGTGTCAACTCGCCCAACATGAACCGAGGTACAAGGGACACTTCCGACATACGTTGCAGATTGCGGTCAATCCCGTGTTCATCGCCGGTACCACAGTCGAGATACTCCCACGCGATGTGCGGTATTCTCTTTCGAGCCAGTTCACGCAGATCGCTTACACAGGGGTATCGCTGAAGCATCTCCATTTTCTTACAGTCACTCATTGGATTTTCCTCGGACATGATGAATATAGGTGCTCTGTAGCCTCTGTAGGACTGTCACTTTCCACGGATCGACTGAAGCCAGGTACAAGCGGTCACGACATATAGAGGGAGTTGCCAATCCAATTCTGCTTGTAGATCTCCCTCTTTGGATCACGGAGGCAGGTGGTGACCTGAAGAAACACCTGAGATCTAATGGCACAATTTACCCAGCCATAGGTCGGCGTGAGAAAATCAGATGCTTCTCCGCCGTGGCCATATCAAGCCTCTGCAGACCGAGGACTCGCCATCACAACGTGAGGAGAAGGACTGGCGGGAAACACCAAGCCGAATTATAGAACGAGGAGCCACCCCAGCCGACATGTGCAATCTGTGCAAACCCATGTGACACTTTCATCTAAATAAAGTAGCAATTCACGAGAGACTATTGATCCATGCGCAGCTATGCCTTGTAGCGTCTAAGAATCTGCCAAACAAACACCAATTTAACCGATAGCAAAACGATTTTGCCCTTGCGCCAAAGCCCCTCTATCAATACAGTGCCTTGCTCGATTATCAGCACGGCAAAGCTATTTGAATAATTGAAGCAATAAAATGCACCTAAAAGGGACAAAATACCGCTCGTCTTCCGACAAAACTATATAACATCGGTTCACCGAGAAATCCAACACAATCGTCCCGGTGACCGACATCGCATAAAGGGAATACCGTGAGCACCACAGTCTACGGGCTTGACTTCGGAACCACTAATACAGCAGTTGCCATCACCCGAAACGGGAGTGCCGAAGTGCTGCCCATCGGTGCGGGAGGGACGGCCACGATACCTTCGCTCGCCTTCTTTCCCGAATATGGCCGAGGATACCAGATCGGTCAGAACGCCATTGATGGATACCTGGGCAGTGAAATGAACGGACGCCTACTTCAATCGGTGAAGTCCTTTCTACCGGATCCTGGTTTCAAGGGCACTGCCGTGGGTGGTCAGTTAGGGTATGCTTCGATTGAGAAACTGATCGGTATTCTGATCAAGTTCGTCAAGCAGCAAGCGGACGCCCACATGGGTGAAGAAGTCACCGACGTGATTATCGGCCGCCCTGCGCTGTTTTCCGACGATCCAGAGCGGGACGCACTTGCCGAAAAGCGTTTGGTCGATGCGGCCCGTTACGCTGGATTCGAGCATATCCAGGTGCAGAAAGAACCCATAGCCGCCGCATTCGAATATGAAAGAAGCCTGGACCGGGAAGAAATCGCATTCATAGCCGACTTTGGCGGTGGTACTTCGGATTTCACCATAATGCGGCTTGGACCAGAGCATGTAACGCGTCCAGATCGTGCGGACGACATTCTCGGTGTGGACGGCGTATACGTGGGGGGAAACAACTTCGATTCGTCCATCATGTGGCGCCGCTTGATCCGGTACTTTGGATCGGAATCTGAAT
Source organism: Candidatus Latescibacterota bacterium (assembly GCA_018667995.1). Taxonomy (GTDB): domain Bacteria; phylum JAAXHH01; class JAAXHH01; order JAAXHH01; family JABIQT01; genus JABIQT01. Next base: position 1,933 of record JABIQT010000002.1, on the reverse strand, counting down.
CCAAGGACTGGGATCGCTGGCTGCCTATGCCGCGGCACCTCATGCAGGATCTCTGCCGCTGGCAGCGTATTACCTTTCTCAAGGATCGCAAGACGCGGGAGTACATGAAGAAACTGCTGAAAACCAGCAACGATCCGGAATCCATAAAACGCCTGATCGCACTGATAGAGGAGAATCTGGGGTTTTCAGTTTTCCAGGCCATAGAAAAGGCTAAGCATGATCTGTCCCAGCACGAAACCACCTCAGTGATATTTAATGAATCGGTGATAGAAATCGAAGAGCGGATCTCGCGGCAGGAATTCGAGGAGATGTCCTGCGAGCATATCCAAAAGATAGAGATCTGTATCGACGAACTGCTCACGACCTCACAGATTGCGCTAGAGCAGGTAGACACTGTATTTGTGACGGGAGGAACGTCGTACATCCCCGCCGTGCGAAGGGTCTTGAGTGATCGTTTTGGAGACGGCAAGATACGAACCGGCGACGCATTTATCAGTGTGGCGGCGGGGTTGGCCCTGGGAGGGTCAACCGGTGCTGGCTCATTGGCGTGAGCAAGAGCCCTTAATCTGACCTTCCAGAAGAACTACTTCAACAGCATCATTCGTCGACTTTCCGTACGCCCACTGTCCGTGATGAGACGATACATATACACGCCCGAGGCCACCTGCACGCCCTGGCCATTTCGCGCGTCCCAGACCACGCTATACCGACCTGCTGGCTGGATCTGATCCACAAGACGTGTGACTTCCTGGCCAAGCAGATTATAAACAACCAACAGGACACGGGTCTGCACCGGCACCTCGTATGATATGGAAGTCTGTGGGTTGAAAGGGTTCGGCGCGTTAGGCCCAAGAGCGAACTCGGACGGCACATCCGCAAGTTTAAGCGTCGTTTCCGAAATCCTTGAAGGAATAGCCTGTCCCGCTGCATTGCTGAGGATCATCTCAGAGAGTCTGATCTCTCCCTCGCCACCGACGACGGTCACAGGAACACGAACGAGACCGTCTATTCCACTGTCAATCTGCCCGCCATCGAGGCTGTATACGAGCAGACTGAGGCGACCATCTTTGACGGCATAGTTCAGTTGCAGTCCGGATACCGATTCATCCAACGTCGGAACGCCTGGCTGAATGCTCTTCGGATCGAATTGCAGCACAGCCTGAAATCCCGCTATGTCCTCCGATAGATCAAGATCGATAAGCACGAACGGATGAGCCTGATCCGTCGTAGGTTCGGATTGCAGCGTGGCGACCGAAGGGGTCGCTACCATGGGTCGGGTTACGACCGGTTCAATTCCGAGAAAACTGTTGATGAGCAGCTGGAGATCGAGGACGTTTATGTCGCCGTCATCATTCATATCAAGCACCCAGAGCGAAAATGGATCTTCGGGCAGCGGCACAACTTCGAGGATGTAGTTGATTACCTGTACAATATCCAGGACGTTTATTTCGCCATCCCCTGTGCCGAATTCGCCGCCCGATACGTCGCCCTGTACACCGATGGTAATGGAGCCGTTCTGAACAGACGTCAGAATGCTCTGGGCGTCGGGGCTAGAAACCACGACATCGGTCATGACCACATCGATCACGTGGGGTAGATCTAACGCTTCGGACTCCTCGGCCACGGTGTACACCAGTTCCAGCACCGTGTGTTCTCCCGGTTCTATAGTATCGCCGCCTATAGCCACCACTATAAAGGTCGATACGCCCGCTTCATCGGTGGTCTCAAAGACGGAGAATCCGTCGCTTTCCAGGTGGTTTATGGCACCTTCCGGTTGCACATGGGAGGACGGCTGTTCGTCTTCCAGTGCAATGGGTGCCAGTGGCGAGGATTCGCTATCAACGCTTTGAACCTTGAACTCAAAACCAGCAACCGGTACCTCGTTCTGCGCCGTCAACGTTACACTGGTCTGATGTCCGGGGTGAGCGTACAC
>JABIQT010000003.1 GCA_018667995.1 Candidatus Latescibacterota bacterium | reverse complement strand
TGCGTGTCTACCGATGATGTGGCCTCATCGAGAATCAGTATGCGAGGATTGTCGATAATTGCACGGGCAATAGAGATTCTCTGCCGTTCTCCTCCTGAAAGTTCACGGCCGTTCTCGCCCACCTGGGTATCATAACCGTCTGGCTTGCCGCAAATGAAATTGTGCGCATTGGCCGCCCGCGCCGCCGACATTATCTCTTCTAAAGTCGCATCGGGATGACCGTAGGCGATATTTTCCGCCACAGAACCACTGAAGAACAGGGATTCTTGCAGCACCATTCCCACCTGGCTTCGAAGGTCCTTCAATGCGATTCGATTTATGTCAACTCCGTCAATCTTAAGCACACCATCGTCCACGTCGTAGAACCGGCAGATCAGGTTAATCAACGTACTCTTTCCAGCTCCCGATCGTCCTACCAGACCGATCATCTCACCCGGAGCAATATCAAGCGAGATCTTCTTCAAAGCGGGTTTGCCAGACTCGTAGGAGAAATTGACCTCTTCAAAGGAGACACGCCCCTCTATGGTCCCTATGTCGGCGGGGTTCTCCGTGTCGTGCGTCTCAGCCTTTGTATCGATTACCTCAAATATCTTCTCTGCGCCGCTCATAGCCCGGCTCATCCACGTATTGAGTTCTCCGAACCACTGAAGCGGCTCGTACAGCATCCATAGATAACTGATGAATGCCATCAACGCGCCAAGCGTAAAGGAACCGTCGATAATGCTATTTCCGCCGAAATACCACACAAGGATCAGACCGGACGACGTTAACATGCTCATGGTGCCGAAAAACATGTAGGCCTCACGCTCGCTATCGAAGTCACCACGGAAGACATCTTCGTTACGTCCTTCAAATCGACGCATTTCTCGGGTTTCCTGCGCGAATGCCTTCATGACTCTCACGGAAGAGAGCATTTCACTGGTCAATCCCACTAACTTGCCCCAGCGATAATACTTCATCCGGAACGCGCGGCGTAGTCGATCCCAGAAATAGGTACCACCCAGGACCAAGAGGGGAACTGGGATGAGCACGCACAACGTCAATTGCCAACTCATGTAGAATAGGAATCCGAGAATACCTACAATCATGAGGGCATTGGTCAGCATGTAGGGCATCCCGTCCAGCAGAAATCCCTCCATGCTTTCCGCGTCATTGGTTACACGTGAAATGAGGGTACCTACCTGGCGTTTGTTGTAGAACTTCAATCCCAAACGGGTGAGATTCTTATACAGCTGATCTCGTACGGCAATGGTGATATGACCTGCCAGCCAGAAGGAAATGCGTCCACGAAGGACCTCCATCACGTAAGACACAAGGCGGATACCGAGAAACGCAGCCACAAGCATGTAGAGCAGTGGCAGGCGCTCGCCTTCGGCAACAGCACTGTTGGCACCGATTACATCGTCGAGGATCACCTTCATGATCCATGGAGGTCCCAGCTCGGCGATTGTCATGATCATGGACATGGACACCATGAGAATGGCCGTGCCTTTGAACGGAGCCAGATAGGCCAGAATTCGCTTCATTATGGCCATCTTATTTGTGCAACTGGGGCACAGTCCGTTCGCTTCAGGCAACAGCATTCCGCACGCATCGCATCTCGTACGATCTATGTCGGTAGAAATATCAAGAGGCTTTTCTTTTGCCAGCTGATCAATACCCTTGGCGATCTCGACAAACTTGGCTCGTTGTGTCGGAGTATAATTGATGAATTCCACCATCTCCCCGCCCACATCCACGTTCAGTCTGCCCGTACCCACCATGTCTTCAACGGCAGAGCTTCGGATTTCCGACAGTTCAATGGAGAAGGTCCCGTTCACACTTTCGGGGTCAAACCGAAGCACACGGCGATCCGTGACAACTAGCCAGCGGTCCACATATTGCATGTCTTCTGAAAGATCGGAAACCGCGCTCATATGCACAGTTTCACCTTCATGCAGTGCCTGCCTGCATTTCTCTTCCATTTTTTCTGGCATTTTTTCTGAGTAGACTGCCATAATTGCCCTGCGTATGGTGTACTGCGCTAGTTAACGACCATGATCTCAGACGTCATCTGCTGCAACTGCACCAGATGATGGAAGTGTCCGTGTTTCTTCATCAATTCTTCATGCGTTCCCTGCTCAACAAGTTTTCCCTGATCAAGCACCACCAATCGACTGGCATCGCGAAGCGTTGAGAGCCTGTGGGCAATGGCAATCGTCGTTCGTCCCTTGGTAAGACGACCTATGGCCTCCTGCAGGAGCTTTTCTGTCTGAGCATCCACCGACGAAGTCGCTTCATCAAGAATGAGAATACTGGGATCATGTAAAACGGCCCGGGCGATCGATACCCTTTGCTTCTCACCACCGGACAAGCCTGTGCCCTTTTCACCCAAAACAGTGTCGTACCCATCTGGTTTTCCAAGGATGAAATTGTGGGCGTTGGCCGCGCGTGCCGCCGCGATGACAAGCTCGAAGGAAGCGTCCGGATTACCGTAGGATATGTTCTCCCCTATGGTGCCATTGAAGAGAATAGGATCCTGCATCACCACGCCGATATGACTTCGAACGTCCTCCAGCCGGATATCTCTAATGTCGACACCGTCCAGGAGAACCGCTCCATAGTTCACATCGTAGAAGCGGCATATCAAGTTGATAGTAGTGGTCTTTCCGGCTCCAGATTTCCCCACCAATCCCACCATCTCACCAGCGTGTATATCAAGACTTACCTCTTTCAATACGGGCAATGCCGCCTCGTATCCGAATGTCACATCTTGAAACGAGATATCACCACGAACATTGGGCATGGCAATGGATTTGGGATCGTTGTATGATTCAGGCTCCGTATCCATGATCTCAAAAATCCGCTCTGCGGCGCTCATGGCTCGTGTCATCCAGCTATTGACGCGTCCCAGCCATCTCAATGGGCCATAGAACATGTGCAGATAGAAATAGAAGAGCATCAGCTCCCCAACGGTAAGTTCCTCGCCAAGGACCTGTCGACCGCCTACCAGCCATACGATTGCGAAACCAAGGAACGTAAACAATCCCATGGTTGAAAAATAAAAGATCCACTTCCGCTCCGTCCAATAGCCGATCTCAAACAGTGCCTGGGTATTACGCTGGAAGCGTTTTACCTCACGAGGCTCCTGTGCAAAAGCCTTGACGACACGTATCGCGGAGAGTGTCTCCTGTATATGGTTGTAGAAATCCTCCCAACGGCGCCAAAGCCGGTAGTATGAAACCCGCAGCCTCTTGAATAATTGTGCGCCCCAATAGATAATAATCGGAACCGGCAGCAGGATGTATATGGTCAGAAGCCAATTGGTGTAGAACAGCATCGTCACTACACCGATGCACATAAGCCAGCGCAAGACGAGGTATGGCAGGCCATCCACAAGGAAATGGCGGAGATTGCGCGTGTCGGATGTGACGCGTGACAGGAGGCCGCCGGTTTTCATTTTGTCATGATAGCCCAGCGAAAGAAGTTCCAGATGACGATAGACTTCGCTCCTAATGTCTGCGACTACCCTGGCACCAAGCCAGGCACTCAACCATCCATACACCATTTCGGCGATCCAGCGTATCAGCATCATGGAACCCAAGGCCACTACATACCAGAAAAGCAGTTCCGTATCCTTCTGCGGGAATGCTTCATCAATCAGTAGCTGTGTAATCTTGGGCGGTACCAGATCGGCAAGGGTGGTTATGAGGAACATACCAGCCATAAGCAGTACTTTGCCGGTATGATTCGTCATGTAGGTGGCGATACGCTTGAACATATCCCACTTACTGACACAGGCCGGGCACAGAGCATCTTTGGAGGGAAGACGGCGGCCGCAGCTATCGCATTTGGTCTTGGCAAACTTGGTTCTTACCTGGAACGGCTTTTCTTCCACTAGCTGCTCGATACCACGAGAGGCCTCTACGAACCGTTCCGTTTTGCTCTGAGTATAGGAGATCAGGGGGACGGTATCGGAAAATGTGCTGACCTCCAGCATCCCACCGCCAACCAGAGGATGAATATGGACCTTTTGAATGTCTTTCAACGAAATGGCGATATCAGACTTCCCGCCATTAAGATCCACGGTCATTACCCGCCTGTCGGTCGTAATCAGCCAACGCGGATTGAAGCGTCCGTCATTGTCGACGTCCGACTCGATGGCGAGCCGAAGCTCCTCATCGGCCTCGAGACAGGTATTCAGTTTCCGCTGTATTGCCTCAGGGATTGGGTCTGTAAGTGACATCCATGGTCCTTGCGGGTTTATTCTCTAAGGGGGGAATTCACGGCATAATATACAACAGCTCAGCTAGAAGACAAAATCATATTTCCTCATAGTAGTATTACCTACCGCTGTACACCGCTTCGGATGCACCCATTGATAGAACTCGGGACGATTTTCATTCGTGTTGACAGAATAATCGGGCCGTCATATAGTGGTTAGAAGGTGACTCGTAAATCTCAGTCTCGCGAGGGGAGATGTGGTTAACATGATCGATATTTCGAGATCAGAACGGGCCACAGGTACCATTCATTCTGAAAGTCTTACAGAAGCTGTACGGGCTATTCGGAAAGACGGGTATGTGATTTTACTCGGTGTCATAGATCCAGAGCACATTCACGAGATTCAGCCACGAATGCTTCAGGATGTGCCATCAATCGAGTCCCTGAAAGAGCCTCCCTACCAATTTGTTCGAGGCCACATTCAACAGGATCCGCCGCCTTTCGAACCATACCTGTTTAAAGACGTGGTGTGCAATGAGATCGTTGTTGCCATCACGGAGGCCATTCTGGGCAACGGAGTACGAAACACTTTTTACAGCGGCAATACTAATCTGCCGGGCTCCGTACGCCAACCGGTGCATGTGGATCAGGGCCATCTCTGGCCTCACATGGCACACCCACACCCGGCAAATATGCTCGTCGTAAACGTACCCGTGATCAACATGACTGCGCACAACGGCAGTATCGAACTCTGGCCAGGCAGCCATTCAGATACCACGGTGGCTTGGGGAGACTCTATCCGTGTTCCGGAGGAAGACGTTCTTTCGCGAACAGATACTCATCCGCCCCTTCAGCCGGAGGTGCCGATTGGCGGTATCCTGATACGGGATATGCGACTTTGGCATCGAGGTATGCCCAACCTCAGCAACCGGCCACGTCCTATGATCGCCATGATTCACGTGTGCTCATGGATGCGATCGGGGGAGATCCGGATCGCTACAGGTTGCGAATCGTATTTCGAACACAGCCATTTGGAAACATCTGCCTCGTATGTGGACGAGCCAATAGATTATCTCACCCACCATAAGAGCTACGACCTACGCCCCCAGGAATTCCAAACGGGATCACCTTTTTGAAGTGAGATCCAATGACCGATCAACGGCTCCAGCTGCTGCTGGAGAGATTCCCAGACCTCTCTATGCTAGTGGTCGGGGATTTCTTTCTGGACGAATATCTCATCACGGATCCTCAACTAACGGAGTCGAGTCTTGAGACAGGTCTCGATGCCTACCAGGTGGTCGAACGGCGCTGCAGCCCTGGAGCAGCCGGGACTGTGACGAATAATCTCAGAGCGCTGGGCGTTGGCAACATACACGCACTCAGTATGATCGGCGCTGACGGCAACGGTTATGAACTCAGAAAGGGGTTAATCGAATCAGGTGTAGATACCACCGCACTCGTTGAGACATCAGAGCGCTTTACACCCACATACACCAAGCCCACGGTCCGTATCGGTCAAAGCTCCGAGCGGGAACTAAATCGTCTAGATATTAAGAATCGGACGCCCGTCCCGGTTGATATTGAAGAAAAAATAATCCGCCACTTGCGAAACATCGTACCCGAAATGGATGGAGTAATTGTCAGCGATCAGGTTCAAGAACGCAATTTCGGAGTCATCACGGATCGTGTCAGATCGGAAATCTGCCGCCTCGCAGTGGAATACTCAGAAAAGACAATCCTGATCGATTCGCGTGTTCGTATTGGTGAATTCCGGAGCGTGATCATCAAGCCCAATATCCACGAAGCAGTGGACGCTGTCCCGGATGATGATGGGGGCACCATGGATATCTCTCATGCG
>JABIQT010000004.1 GCA_018667995.1 Candidatus Latescibacterota bacterium | reverse complement strand
TTCCGGTACATATCCCGGCACTGCCGTAGCAGATGCAGATTCGCTCCTATTGGCAGTCCGGTCTTCGGCAATAAGGTAATAATAATACTTAGTTTCATTGGCAAGCTCTGTATCCACGTAAGTAGAGTCTCCTGCACTCAGAACTGCATGTGGCTCAGTCGATCGAATGGGCACCTCACCTGTCGTATTCCTATAAAGATAGACACTCTCGAAATCGTACTCTCTGTTGGGCATCCAACGTAGGTGCGTTTCCCGATTGCGGCCACTGGCTGCGAAGTTCGTAGGCCGCCCGGGAGCAAGGTCGACCGGCATTGCCGGTGTCCGTGGGGCAATCTCGCGCTTGCTGCCATCTCGATCAACAGAGACCAGGGCATAGTAATAGGTTATCCCATTGTCAAGGCCGTCATCAACGAAATAGGTCGCCGAGCGATCAAGCCGGATATAACCATTGTACACACTTCGGTACAGTTCGTAATGGGAGAGATTGGGATCAGCGACGCCCGCCCATTCGAGACGGATCTGACCATCTCCTGGTGCAATTCTCAACGGCGACGCGGCTTCTTGTGCACCCACTATGGTTACCATACAAAGCGAAAGCACCACTCCGTACATCGTGTGTCGATCGAAAATCATGAAACCCTCCACAACATATCAGATAACAGATCTTACTGAATACTGAACCGTAACAGCTGATTCTCAGAATTACCAACGCGGTCGCTTGCCCGAACGACTACCGTGTACTCGCCCGCGGTGTCGAAGCTAACAGACTGGGTGAAGACCTGCTCTGGGTCGCTGTTAACAGCATACGCCAGTCTTCCCAACCCCGAGAGTGTGTCTACTGCTTCCATTTCCACAGAGGTCCCAAGCGGATATATGGGACGATCTTCGCTACCCGAACCTGCATTGCTGAATCTTACGTTGATGATGGGAGGAGTAGCATCCACCGTGAACGTGATCTCAGAAACCGGCTCTGCATTGCCCACATTGTCAACTCCGTAATACCGAATTTGATATTGTCGCTCAAAAGAGAGTGTAAATGGACTCTGATATAGCGTGAAGACCGTATCGTCTCTGGCTACATAAGTCTGCTGCACACCGGTCATATCGTCCGTCGACTCGATCGAGACCTTGAGGCCCTTGCCGTAAAATATGGCGTCCTCGGACTTGTATATCTGCGCTCCGTTGAGACTGGCCGTGGTGGTAGGCCCCTTGCCGTCGGCGTAGACATGCATAGTGGTCCCCGTTTTACCCATCGCACCGGGGTGGTTTATGGTATGCCTGCCTGGACCGTCCAGATAAAAAGGCACGGCAGCTTCGGTATCTTTAGGATCATGAAGGAGATACGAACCATCACTGTCGACCGGGCTGAGAGATAGTCTGATGTATAGCGGTGCTGACAATGCTACGTAGAGACGCTTCTGCTCATCAACATAGACGCGTTTTTTGTGCTCAACTGCGTTGAGAATACGAGGGGTAGGAGACTGGTCTCCCTCAACAGCCACCCGTCCTCTAAAGACAGAAACCGGGCCAGGCTCCTGCGCAGCTACGGTCGCCGAATGTATCAAAACCAGGATCACGCAAATCATGCCCACAAGCTTCATCTACGCCGTCTCCTTAAATCTATCGGTTCAATCCGATCGAGAACATATGTGTGCCGAGCGTATCACTCAGATTCCGCGCCATAATCATAGTATAGTCAATCCGGAACCAGGTGTGCCTGTAGCCCATACCGAAAGTCAGCTCATCAAAACTGAAGCCATCATCCAGATAGCGCGGTGATACGTTGAAGCCGCTTCGGAATGCCAGTAATTCCTGAAACAACGTAACTTCAGCTCCTGCAGCCAGACTCACGTCACGCTGCTTGTTGAGGGTGTTGTTTCGAATCGTCACATCGATCGCTGAGCGAAAATCGTCGAACGCGTTCAGGGGCCACTTGAGTGCGGCACCCATACGTAACAGAAAAGGGACATTCTCGGTAACCGTCGGCGAGAGTGACATATCAGCTGGAATGATGTTCTCCCATGACGCACCAAACGACAACCGTTCTGTGGCCCGAAAGAACAAACCCAGATCAGCGGTTATCGCCTGCTTGGAGGTG
>JABIQT010000438.1 GCA_018667995.1 Candidatus Latescibacterota bacterium | reverse complement strand
GGTTACCGCATAGCAAACTTTCTGACCGGGAGTAATAGAGATCTTGAAAGGGCTGAATCTGATCCAATGTGGATCCATACCAAGATTGGGATGGGGCTGATCGATGATCTCTGTAAACCGAGTCTGCCAACGATTCATCCAGTCTTGCCAGCGTTGGGTCTCGTCCCGGTCATGTGGAACTGCGCCGCCATGACCTGTCAGAATGATGTCCGGGTCCGCCTCAAGAATCTGCCGAGGCATGTCACCATAGCTCGTCACAGGGGTCCGGTTTTTGGGAATGAATGAGTGGATGTGATCACGGTTCTCTCGAAGACTCTTGCCCGATATGTTGTCGCCGATAGACAGGTATCGTTTTCCATCAACCTCGAATCGAATGAGATGATGGTACCATGTCTGCCCTGGATGCTGTTCGATATAGAAATCGATGCCCCGCCAATGAAAGGCGTCCCCTCGATTCACGACTTCTGTCACTCGAAGGGGAAGAGGCAAGGTGCAGGGCATATCATAGCGCTCAGGATGCTCCAGGATGTCGACCAATTCGGGTGACGAGACCAATTCCGTACCATACTTGAATTGCAGCGCCTGATATCCCGCAAGATGATCATCGTGGTAATGGGACGGTAGAAACCACTCTACATCCTGAATGCCCAACTCGGGCAAGAGGTAAGTTGTCAATCCGTCGATATAGCGGTGTGGATTCGCGGCAATCATGGCGTGGGATACATATCCGGAATCGATCATCACGGCATGGCCGGCGTCATCGTGAACAATGTAGCTGTGTGCCACGGCATTGGAGACTTCTACTACATGTTCGCTAATACGCTTAAACTTCGGCCGAAAATAGATGTACTCAGCGCCATGGAATAGTTTATAGAGTTCCTCCATGGGGCGTATCAGGCTATCAGTCGCTTCGTTGCATGAAGTTATTGGATTACCGTGCCCTGGCAAAAGTAGATCCGCATTTTGTTTCTCAATGGCCTTAAGACTCTCCAGATGATTTACGTGTCCCTTGAATTCCATATATTGCCACTGGGTCCAGAAATACTGGTGCATTTTGCCAGGTGCAGATATGACATCGCCACAAGCAATAACTGTTTCTTCATCGCAATGGAATTTATATCCAACACTGCCGAATGTATGACCGGGCAAGGGTAAGACTTCAATCTTTAGATCGTGCCAATCCAGAGTATCGTAGTCGTGAGCGGGGATATCGATGGGGATATTTTCAAGTACCGTGAAGGCCTGATAGTAAGAGGTGTAATTGTCATACGTATCGTACGACGCTTTCAGGAGGTCCGCCTCTTCGAAGAATCGCCGTTCAGCGTAAGGAGCGGTTACAATGGTTCCTGCCGCCTGAAACAATCGTGCTGCGGAGCATTGGTCACGATGGAAATGTGTGAGCAGAAGGCGTTCCACAGGGGGGAGACCGAAATCAGCAATTTTCTGTGGAGTCAGATGCGTGCCGCAGTCAATCAGCAGCGTCGCTGAATGTCTGACCACAGCATAAATGCTACAAGTGTCTTCAATTTTGTAAAGGTGTTCTGTTATACGAATCAAGACATTGCTCCCTGATGATTCCATATAATCTACGGAGTTAAGACCGTCAAGTATAATTGGTTATGCGAGCGGTCCAAAATCTCCACCTCAATCTATGTGTGTATCGGAGAATTTACGGATAGTTGAGCGCTCACATATGTACCTTGACAAATAACCCTCTCATCAGTAATAGTGCCCTTCACCCGATGCTACTTCAAGACTAAGTTAACTGTGAGAACACTATGCTATCAGATGCACAGATCGTGACATTTCGTGAACAAGGCTATCTGAATGTCGGACGCGTCTACGATGATAAGTATGTCGATGGTTTGCGCAACCGTCTTGAGCAGGTGATAGCAGGTAAATCCGAAACCGATCCAGAAGCCTTACGCAACCTCCGGGGAGATGATATGGAGGGAGCTGAGGTGGTCATTCAGGTCGTCAATATCTGGGAGGCGGATGACCTATTCAAGACTCACTTATTTCAGCCCGCCATATGTGAGATGGCATCCGAACTGATGGGGTGCGGCACCGTGCGGGTCTGGCACGATCAGATTCAGTTTAAACCGCCACGCAAGGGTGGCCCCACAGACTGGCATCAGGATCATCCCTACTGGCCTATCATTCAACCAGCTGATCTGATCAGCGCCTGGGTTGCCCTGGACGATGCCACGATAGAGAACGGCTGTATGCACATGGTACCCAGAAGCCATCACTGGGGCCCGCATAAGGGTGGAACCATCGGCACTGTTTCAGATGGTTTCACGCCGGATCCAGACATGTCGAGGATCCCCCCGGGTGAGGATATCAAGGTGGTGCCCTGTGAAGTGAAGAAGGGCGAGTGTATGTTCCACCACTGCCTAACCTGGCATGGTAGTCCACCAAATCTGAGCGAGACGGGCAGACCGGCCATAGCCGTTCATTATATGCCTGGATACACCCGCTATGAGCCCAACAAGACTCACTTAATGGAAAAACGAGTAGAAGTGCAGCCCGGGGCGCTTCTGAAGGGACCCTATTTTCCAACGGTTTGGCAGAATGGCCCCATAGCGCCGCTGACACCATAGTAGAAGTTTGCGTCCGCATCTCGCACTGGGACACGCGGACACAGTTACCGTAGTTCAACCGCAGATCAGGGAGTTTGGATGACCAGCATAGAATCCAATGTTAACACGGCCTCGAGACCAAGCGAGCTTCGTATTACTGATTTACGCACCACTACAATAGGCAATTGCACACTGATCAGGCTGGACACCAACCAGGGCATTTACGGATTGGGGGAGGTCCGTGACGGTGCCAGCAAGAGCTATGTGCTCACCTTGAAGTCACGATTGATCGGTGAGAACCCCTGTAACGTAGATAAAGTGTTTCGGAAGATTAAACAGTTTGGTGGGCACGCCCGTCAAGCAGGCGGAGTCTGTGCCATCGAGATGGCGCTCATGGACCTTACCGGGAAAGCATATGGCGTACCTGCATACCAACTCGCGGGAGGCAAATTCAGGGATAGAGTTCGCATTTATTGCGACACGACGACCTCGCCAGATGGGGAAACCATGGGAAAACGATTGAAGACCCGCATGGATGAGGGGTTCACGTTTCTCAAAATGGACGTTGGAATAGGCCTCCTCAAGGATATTCCCGGCACTCTGAGTGCACCATCGGGCATGTTGGGCACCTCAGAAGTGATGCACCCATTTACCGGCATTCGCCTTACCGAGAAGGGCATTCAGGTATTGTGCGAATATGTAGAGGCTGTCCGTGCCATCGTAGGTTACGAGATACCTCTCGCGGCGGATCACTTTGGCCATATTGGCGTCGAGGACTGTATCCGGCTGGCCAAGGCGCTTGACAGATATAACCTGGCTTGGCTGGAAGATATGATTCCCTGGCAGCTCACGGACCAATATGTGCGGCTAAAGAATGCATGCGATACGCCCATATGTACTGGCGAAGATATATACCTCAAGGATGGCTTTATGGATCTTTTCGAACAGAAAGC
>JABIQT010000719.1 GCA_018667995.1 Candidatus Latescibacterota bacterium | reverse complement strand
CAATTTGCTAGGCACCCCGAAAACCATTAAACCCTTTCAGGCACTTGGTGATCTGAATCTGCATTTCTTCGAGCATGAGAAAGTAGATGATTACCGCTTCGAACTTGATCTCGATACTGCTGTTGTCAGCACGAGCTACCGCTGCAACGGGTCTCTTTTTCATCGCGAGGTCTTTGCCAGTTATCCAGATCAACTATTGGCCCTGAGACTTTCCTGTGACAAGCCCGGTGGACTGACCTTCGAGGTCTCCCTCGACCGAGAAGCCGATTCTGAAACTGAGGTGGTCGGCGTAACGGGGCTGGCCATGAAATGTCATTTGGATGAGGGCGCTGGTCTCCTTTGCTGGTCTGAACTGAGGCTTGTGTCAGAGGGAGGAGAAGTCACCCGCAATGGCAACATGCTTCACGTGTGCGGCGCTGACCGCGTGACGATGTTATTCTCGTCTGCAACCAATTACCGAGACCCGGATCCACGTGCCGTGTGCGGCGCCACGCTGGATGCGGCGCAGAAAAAGAAATACATGGAGATTCTCGCAGATCATCTGGTCGACTATAGGGCCCTGTTCTGCCGTGTGGAACTGGATCTCTGCGAGTCGGCTGTGACAGCCGTGATGCCTACCGATGAGCGCCTTAGAGCGGTCCAAGATGGGGTTATGGACCACGGCTTTGTCGTACTCTATTTCCAGTATGCGAGATACCTGTTGATTGCTAGCAGTCGGCCCAATCCCTCGGGCCATCTTGGCACCGTCGATGGAAGGCCCGCCTCGCTACCTGCGAATCTTCAGGGCTTGTGGAATGAGAGCCTAGCGCCTCCCTGGGGTAGCGATTTCCACTTGAACATAAATCTGCAAATGAATTACTGGCCGGCAGAATCGGCCGGACTACCGGAATGCCATCTGCCCCTCTTTGATCTTCTTGAGTCACTGATTCCATTTGGTCAAGGCACTGCAAGAACGCATTATGGATGCAACGGGTTTGTGGCACATCACATTACCGACATCTGGGGTTTCACTGCCCCGGGAGACGGTGCATCCTGGGGACTTTGGCCGATGGGGGGCGCATGGATAGCTCTCCATTTTTGGGAGCACTATGCATTTTCCGGAGACCAGGTGTTTTTGCGAGATCGAGCGCTGCCAGTTCTGGTCGAAGCGTCAAAGTTCTTTCTGGACTATCTAGTCGAGGACGCCCAAGGAAATCTCGTATCTGGCCCCAGTATATCACCGGAAAACCGATATATTCTTTCGAACGGTTCCAAAGGTGTGTTGTGTATGGGCCCATCTATGGACACTCAGATTATCCGTGAATTATTCGGCCGAACGTTGGATGCGGCCCATGTACTGCAGGTCGAGCCGGACCTCTGTCACTCTATTGACGAGTCGCTCAAACGCCTCCCAGCTCACAAAATCGGTAAGCATGGCCAGCTACAGGAATGGCAAGAGGACTACCAGGAAGACGAACCGGGCCACAGGCATATGTCACATCTGTTTGCATTGCATCCTGGCACACAGATAAATCCGAGCCGGACTCCTCAACTCGCTGAAGCTGCAAAGGCGGTTCTTGAGCGGCGCCTGGCGCATGGAGGCGGACATACAGGGTGGTCGCGTGCCTGGATAATAAACTTCTGGGCAAGGCTGGGCGACGGCGATCAAGCTTACGATCACCTGGCCGCGTTGCTAACGCAGAGCACCCTTCCAAATCTGTGGGACTTGCATCCGCCCTTTCAGATCGATGGTAACTTTGGTGGTGCGAGCGGCATTATGGAGATGTTGGTGCAGAGCCAGGGCGGGGAAGTTGTTTTGCTACCGGCGTTGCCCTCTGTCTGGCCAGACGGCTCTTTCAAGGGGTTTCGTGCCCGGATGGGATTAACGGTGAATCTGACTTGGCGTGAAGGCCGGTGCCACTCGGCCGCGCTGATGGCACGACTCGATGGTACGCACACCATCCGCTGTCCTATAGGGCAGATTGTTGGTCATGTAACCTGTGGGGATCAGGAGTTGCCCGTTTCGCACGATGCGGAGGGCTGCTGCGTTATCAGATGTCATGCCGGTAGCGTGTACAATCTGAGTTTCATGGAGGCTGTATGATCGTCCAAAGAACCCTTTTCAGAATCATGGTATTGTCGACGCTATCCGTCTTTAGTATGACGGTACGAGGTCAATCGGAAACGACGAATCTGGTAGACCTTCCGGCCCTTGGCCAGGCGCTGGAATCTCTAGCCGAGAGAATGAGGCCAGCTGTAGTTCAGATACATACGACAGGATACACCATGGGAGCCAACGGATCAGCAGATCTCCTATCCCGTCAGATCAGTGGTGGTTCGGGTGTTTTGCTTTCGACCGACGGATACATAGTCACCAACGCTCACGTTGTCGATGGCGCCAGGAGGATACAGATCGTCCTGGCCGACCCTAACGCTCCTGGTTCGCCTGGGCACTCTGTGATCAAAGCCTCAGGCCGGCTCGTCGGTGCCCAACTGGTTGGGGTGGATCATGCTACGGACATTGCAGTTCTGAAAATAGAGGGTGATAGTTTTCCGTTCGTTGAGTTTGCGGACTCCGAAGGCCTCCGTGCAGGGCAGCCCGTCATGGCGTTCGGTAGTCCGCTTGGATTGCAGAACACAGTTACCTTTGGAGTCGTAAGCGCTGTCGCTCGTCAGCTTGAACCGGACGCGACTATGATTTACGTTCAAACTGATGCGCCAATCAATCCAGGTAACAGCGGCGGCCCATTGGTCAACATGCGTGGTGAACTTATTGGGATTAACACCTTCATCCTTTCCCAGTCCGGTGGAAATGATGGCCTCGGTTTCGCGGCTCCCAGTAATATCGTCCGGAATGTATTCGAGCAGATCCGTGCTACAGGCAGGATGAAGCGAGGCGTGATCGGGATCAATGCACAGACCATAACCCCCATGCTGGCAAAGGGGCTCGGGCTGGCGAGTACTTGGGGCGTAATAGATGGCGACGTATATCCCAATGGGCCGGCGCATACAATGGGAATACAGCCTGGAGACGTCATTCTCTCACTTGACGGAAAAACGATGGAGAACGGCAGGCAGCTACAGGTGAATCTATACAGTCGGAGAATTGGTGAAAGTGTCGACCTGGCGATCATGCGTGACGGCCGACCTAGGACGGTTCGTGTTCCGGTGGCTGAGCAGCCTGACGATCCGGGGCGTTTCGCGGAAATGGTCTCCCCGGAAGAGAATTTGGTGGCGAAACTGGGGATCCTCGCTTTGGACTATGATGAGGAACTCAAGAACATGATTCCGTTTCTCAGAGAAGAATCGGGTGTTGTAGTTGCGGCCAGGTCGTCTGGCGGTCCACCCGGATCTTCGGGATTGAGCCCAGGCGACATAATACACGGTGTCAACGGTCACCCGATTGTAGATTTACTCCAGCTACGCGAAAGTGTATCGGTTCTGAAAGTACTGGATTCGGCAGTATTGCATGTGGAAAGAATGGGGAGGCTCATGTACGTCGTCGTTGAGGTGGACTAGGGCCAACTGGTCCGAGTTGATCTTAATAAACAACATAGGTTCAGGGAGGGATGATGTCAGACTCAGAGATGTTTTCGCTTGCGGGCAAGGTAATGGCCGTCACTGGTGCAGGCCGGGGTATTGGGAAAGCAATAGCGATTGAAGGCGCACGTGCAGGTGCGGATGTGGTGATCGGTAGTCGCACCATGGATGAATTGACAGCGGTGGCGGAAACCATAAGAGGATTTGGCAGAAAATGTGAGTGTATCACGGTGGACGTCGTTGATGTCGCATCTATAAATTCTTTCGTAGATAAGGCTACGGAAGAAATGGGCGGAATCGATATACTCGTCAATAACGCCGGCTATAATAAAATCATGCCCGCGCTGGATGTGACAGAGGAAGACTACGACTACATTGTCGATGTAAACCTGAAGAACGTCTTCTTCTTTAGCACGGCCGTGGCACGAAAAATGATTGATCGCGGCAAAGGAGGAAGGATTATCAATATCTCCTCGCAGGTAGGAGTTGTGGGAGGACCGCTACGGGCCGTTTACACGGGAGCCAAGGGTGGCGTCTGCAACATCACAAAATCCCTTGCCGCGGAGTGGGCAGAACATGGTATCACTGTGAATGCCGTGGCGCCAACCATGACGCGTACTCCTCTGGCCGAAAAGGCCATGGAGAATCCTGGATTCAAGGCCCAGGTTGCTAAGATTCTCATGGGGCGTTTGGCCGAGCCCGATGAGATTGCCAGCGGCGTTATCTATCTTGCGTCCGACGCCGCTGCCATGGTTACCGGACATACGTTGGTTATCGATGGCGGCTATACGGTAGTATAGACCGCTGGATACGATTTGACTACACTGAGGAAATGGGCGGAAGGACAACCAGTGAGATTACTGTGTTTCCTTTCGCCCTTTCTCATTTGCGCATCTGTGTTCTTCTCCGGATGCCATCATTTTGTCGTTCTGGCAGGCCAAGTCCCTCTGTCTGCCAGAAATGTGGGCAGCTTGTGTGTTGAGGGCGTACGCGATTCCATAATAACACGAGCTTAGCCAGGCGATTGAAGCGTAAGTTATTGTCATTTCGAGAAAAGCGGTATTTTTCGCTCCTTGGGTGGTCGCTGGCACGGTGGTTGCGATATGAAATAGTGCGGACCAAATCACGTATTACGTATCCATGTGGCGACGGCAATATCCCTACCGGAGGTCTTTATTATGCGACTCGATAGACTCACTCAGAAATCTCAGGACGCGTTGCAACTCGCTCAGGAAGTCGTGCGAGAACAAAAT
>JABIQT010000969.1 GCA_018667995.1 Candidatus Latescibacterota bacterium | reverse complement strand
GCTAGTGATTAGTGCTTCGGACGAACTGATGAAGCTGCCGCAACAAGAGATCATCGATCGTGCCATGGAGGACCTCAAGGACATGTTTCCACTGGTCGGCGAGGCGACTCTGGTGAAGGCCATTGTGGTCAAGGAGGGGCGCGCCACCTTTGCGCCCAAGCCCGGATGTGACGCCCAACGCCCTGGTTCGGTGAGTCCCATCGGCAATCTCTTTGTATCCGGAGACTGGACCCAGACGGGATGGCCTGCAACCATGGAAGGCGCTGTGCGCAGTGGCTACCATGCCGCCGAAGCCATACTGGAATCCCTGCAAACACCACGCCGGATTCTGAAGCCCGATATGCCCGCAGAAGGCTTCATGCGGTGGTTCGACGGAAACCCCTGACTGTAGATTGACACCATTCTGCTCCCGATTATATTGTACCGAAACCATTGACCTAACAACCTCAACAGCTCCAAACCACGAAAGGAACGGGAATGGCAACGAATCTCCTCTCCTGCAATCTGGCAAGCTACGGCAAATTCAGGGATGTCGCCTACGACCATCTTCCATCCATTGGAATCTCCCACGTTGAAGTACCGGCGCCGGAACCGGGGCAGATCGACAGTTTTCAGGCCAAACTCAGCCAGCATGGGCTCGCGGCCAGCTCCCTGATCCAGAGAATTGAGATCGAGAGTGAGAATGCCGTAGACTCTTTTACTCCTGGGTTGGTGGCGGCTGAAGCCATGGGGGCTCAAATAGTTTTTACCAGTGTCAAAGCAGGAGACCTGGATCGGCAGCTCGTCTATGACAGACTTCATGCCATCGGGGATGAGGCTGGAAAGCGTGGCATAACGGTTGGTATGGAGACGCATCCCGACTTGATAACCAATGCGGAAGTGGCGATCGAAACTATGCGCGGCGTCAATCATCCCAATGTGCGTGTTAACTATGACACGGCCAACATCCACTATTACAATCATAATGTGGATTCTGTGGATCAACTGGGAAAGGTCATAGACTACGTTGGCAGCATGCATCTGAAGGATACCAACGGCGAATTTGAGACCTGGTTCTTTCCTACCTTCGGGCAGGGCGTCGTAGACTTCAAGGCCGTTTTCGATCTGCTGTCGGCTCAAGACTTTCATGGTCCCTACGCCATGGAAATCGAGGGATGCTCCGGTGAAGATTTCAACGAGGAAGAGACCTGCAAGCGGGTAGCTGATTCCGTAGCACACCTGCGGGATATTGGTTGCGACGTTTGACGTGGTATCGGAGGTCCGGTATTTTACCACTCGTTCACCGCCCATAGCGGCTATCCTCGAGCAGGAGTGGCTATGTCGGAAACCGAGAACGAGTACTCGGCGGCTCAGGTATTTGTCCAGGAACAGGACGATGATTCTCCCATATCTGATACGGTAAATGATCTGCTGATTTCTGTCACCGGAGGGTTAGTCTATCTGATTCTCGTTTGCATGGATAGGTCGTCCGTCGCTGTTTACAGTCAACGCGACCACCTCGTTTCATCTCGTTATTTCTCCGTGCGGGACGTCCTGCCGTTCCCAATTCTCACCGGAGTGTTGTTTGGAGATATGTGCCAATCTTCTGCGAGGAATTTCCATTCTACGAGATAGGGCGAACGACTTTGGGGCCCTGATAGAGGTTGCTATCCACTATAAAAGGATTTTATGTGCCTTGGTATTTTAGAGACTGAAACCTCCCAAGCCTCTCGAATCCGTTCCATATGAAGTACGGGGTTTGGGCAGAAATATGTCGACGAAGCTCATTGGGTCCTTCATCTCTCCCAAAGATTGTTTTTCTTCCACAATCGATTTTCTTGTTCTAACGCGAAACTGGCCTGGCCTTTTTGCAATAAAACCCTCAACCCTAAGATGTAACAAGCTTTGCCGTTATTGGCAGCTTTCGCCAATCCACTGACCGCGGGCGGATCTCAAGCCTTCATGTGACGACGGTCATTTTGGGGAGCCAGCCGACGGCGTAGATTCTGCATATATTCTTGATCTTTAGAACCGGTCGTTCTCGGTATTTTTCCAGCTTTATAGTAGCCAAAACGTGAGCTGCCGCACCATGCCGAACAGGAGATTAGATTTGAAACAGCCCGAGCCCGCGGGCTTCTCCCTGCCCGACGCAGATGTCCTGTTGATTGTACCTCCTTTTACTGTCGCAGACCAGCCCTCCATCGGTGTGCATGTTCTCCAGGCCTGTGCCCGTGAGGAAGGTTTGGAAGTCGCAGTGGTTTACGCCAACCTGCTATTCGCATCCCACGTGGGGGATATGGACTACCAATCCATCTGTCACGCTCCATACACTGATCTATTAGGAGAGCGGATATTCTCCCATGCAGCTTACGGCGTCGAGACCTATCAGACCAGGCCCGTACTTTCTCTCGCATCTGCCAGAGAACAAAGTCCCGTCGGAGGCTTGTCTTTCTATTGGGACCAGGACCGCCACCGGCACTTCTCAGGTCAGGCGCTGGAGTGGGTTTCTGAGTTCTCGGAATTGATTGCCCAAAAGCAGTACAGAGTGGTG
>JABIQT010000221.1 GCA_018667995.1 Candidatus Latescibacterota bacterium | reverse complement strand
GATCTCCACCACATTTGCATCGGAATCCTGATATACGGTTTTGGACGGATAGAGATACCACAGTACCAACGCGGTTATAATCAGGACGGCAGTTATCTTTTTGAAGGCCATAAGGTTACAAGATTATGTTTATGTATAAGAATAGTGGGTTAACGGTACTAAATTGGGGACACTGGAATGGCGTGCAGATGCCTAGAGTGCTTCGGCCATTGTATCGATGGGACTTGAGTCATGTCAATCTAAATTACCGACTTCGAGATGGTAGATCGTGTGCTATTTACCAGCTGAATCATCCTTCATTTCGACGATCAAAAGACTTGCTTTTTGGCAGGCAGAAGCTATTTTCGCATACCGATTCTCACACATGAATTCCAATCCCTTGGATGACCGATGTCACCAGCCGAAACCCCTTTCTTCAAGAGCACACCGTTCGCGGTTCCTGATGACCTTGGTAGATTGTCTGATTTGAATTCAGAGGTCCGGGCCTGGCTGCAGAAGACCCTTGCGTTCCCTGTATTTGATAGGGAGCCTGGTCTGAATGCCGTTACCCTCTATCAAACAGATGAAGGCGGCTACTGGAGGCGTAAGGTTCGGTACGGAAACGATTCCGATGACTTCGTCTGGGCGTGGCTACTGGTGCCGAAATTGGTTGAGAGGCCGATGCCCGCTGTCATCTGTCTCCCTGGCTCGTTCATGACGCCCAATTGGGGGAAGGACGGTCCGGCAGGGCTTGCGGGGCCGTGGGATCCGGGCAATCCAGAGGCCTATGGTGCCGACCTCGCACGACTCGGATACATCGCCCTCTGTCCCGATTATCCGTGCGCCGGGGAGCGCACCTCACCAGGGCTTAAGCCCTATGATACCGCCTCACTGGATCAGAGGCATCCCGATTGGACGCGTGTGGGCCTGTCGACATGGGATGTGTCGCGCGCGGTGGATTTTCTCATAGAGGTCCCCGAAGTGGATCAGGCCAGGATCGGATGCACGGGCTGGTCACAAGGGGGACAGATGACGTCGCTCGGCGCGGCGCTGGATACTCGAATCTCTGTGCTGGTATCTGTCTGTGGATGGTCGCCTTTGCGTGGCCTGCAAGGCGGCGTCGTGGAGAATCTCGTACAATCCTATAACTTTCCGAACCTGGCTGGATCATGCCACGGCGAAATGCTTCCTTTTGACTTGGATTACGTCGCCGCCCTTATTGCCCCACGTCCTTTTCTGGATTTACGGGCCTCCGAGGATCAGTTTTTTCCCAATACGGACCAGACGAGGGCAGTTGGTGAAGAGCTATCCCATCTCTACGAACGTCTTGGTGCGGCCGGTCAATATTGCTGTAAGTGGTTTGGGGGCAAACACGCGTATTCCGCTAATATGGCAAGAGAGACTCAGGCGTGGCTGCATAGGTACCTATATTGAGATTTCTGATTTAACAGATCGATGTAACCCTAAGAGTCGCAGCGTATTTCAATACCGGATCCTTTGGAAATCATGGTATAGAATACTCGTTAATCGTAAAGGTTCAATCTCGCTATAAGGAAACAGATATGTCGTTCACATACAGCAGGTGCTACACCGGGGAACTGAAAGCAGTCCTACTCGATTGGGCTGGAACCACGATGGATTATGGGTGCTATGCGCCTGCTGTGGTATTCATGGAAGTATTTAAACGCAGGCAAGTACCAATCTCCATTGCCGAGGCCCGACTGCCCATGGGGGCCCACAAGATGGTCCACATACGACAGATCACGCGGATCGAGCGTGTAGCCGCGGAATGGGAGCGTGTTCACGGCTCCAGACCCAACGAAGAAGATGTGGAAGCCATGTTTAAGGAGTTCGTACCCTTGCAGCTTGATTGCCTGGCCGACTATAGTGATCTGATCCCAGGAACATTGGAGACGGTGGCAGCAATACGTGAGCGTGGCCTTAAGATCGGTTCAACAACAGGTTATACCGGTGAGATGATGGAAATACTCCTTAGCGAGGCCAAGAAAAGGGGTTACGAACCCGATTCTACCGTTTGCGCGACTGATGTTCCTGCGGGGCGGCCGGATCCGTGGATGTGCATCCAGAATGCCATGAATCTGGGAATATATCCGATGGAGTCCATAGTGAAAATCGGTGATACACTTCCCGATATAGCAGAGGGATTGAACGCAGGCATGTGGACGATCGGTCTGGCTAAAACGGGCAACGAAATCGGGCTTAACGAGGCCGAGGTGAATGCTCTGCCAAAAGATGAGCTGGATGAACGACTTGATGCAGCACGAACAAGAATGTATCAGACAGGGGCCCACTATGTTGTGGATGGTATCGCAGACGTATTACCAATTATCGATACGATCAATGGGAGATTAAGCCGCGGAGAGCGATCCTAAGTCGGCACCTCTGAACTCAATGGATGGCCCCATGCTCTTTTTTGTCGCCTTACTGCTGTTCCTCGGATCTGTCATGATGATCCGATTTACATATACCCGAACATACGCGGATCCGAGATGGCGGAAATTCGACTACCATAGCCGTCAAGCCTCCGAGGGCGAGATATACAACGTAGCCGAGCGCCCCATCATTCGAACGACGGTACTGACGGCGCATAGGACGCTTCGTTTTGAATTCCTGCCTGAGATTCCGACCGACTCCTGGCAGATCATTTCTCTGACAGACGGTAAGGTCACCCACAGTCAGCATCCTGAAATATGTTTTCCTGATCACGAGCTCACGGAATCGTATCGATTCGTGCCCAATGATTCTGATCTGGTCGTACCGATGGAAATCACGGTCCAGTTCTATCCACGGGAGAAATACGCCGAGGCAAATCTCTCCTGGCCCGACAATTACTATTCCCCGAAAAGTACCTACAAGTTCAGTTCTTCAATGCCTCACAGCATTCGCGATTGGGCCGGACTGCCGTCTCATGATCTGGACATGATACATGCGCGAAGCATCCTTGAAGATCGCATTGATCTGACCGCTCAACCCTCTCAGAGACTGAACGCCGTTTTCGTCGCAGTTATGGCAGACTTGCAGGGCACAGGTGGGCTTCCCAACGATGAACTGCTTGACGCCTCGCCCATGCGAACCTACGAGGAGCTTACATCCGGCCGGAGCCATGGTTTCTGCGAGAATAGCGCCCTGGTATTTTACCTGTTCGCTAATGCCGCGGGGATACCCACGCGTCTCGTCGACATGGCAGGGATGTTCGGTCCTCTCAAACTCACCGGTCACTACGTGTGCGAGTGTTGGATGCAGGATCAAGGTTGCTGGGCCTACGTAGACCCGCAGTCCGGTGTTTCCTGTGTGTACAGCGGCGATGGCAGAATGCTGCATACGCTGGATATAAAGAGGTTGGTGGATATGGGACTTCTAAGCACCTGCCGTGTGAAGCAATATGATCCGGATGCTGGCGAGATTAGGGAGCGAGACGCCTCGGAATTCTCACTACGAATCAATGGCTATCTGCGAGGCGACCTTGTCCTGGCATACAAGTTCGGATATCCACGCAACCTCAGCTACCGCCGACTGCGGAATTTCCTGCGGCACCCAGTTCTCCTATATGCCACGTTTCAGGTCCCACCGCTATACCTGGGAAAATTGGCGCTGTTTGTACTGGCCAGTCTGAGCGGGCTTACCGTGATGCTGTGTGGCCTCTGGCAGGCATCCGGGGTGCCTTTTTAATTCAAACATCAGATTGATAGATGGCGATCGTAGACTTCTCAATGAGCCAGATGCGGCAGAGAAGTTCATCCCTATGAATATATCTGAAGGACATGCGTCCTCTTTCCTCGGGAAAAGCTATGAGTAGCGCCCAAGTCCAGATCTTTGATGGGCCTGATATTTCGCTGCGTTCCGACACCATCGAACTTCCTCATCAACTGGAGACCGGAGCTGTGCTTGTTGAAATCCTCCTGGCTACTATCTGCGGGTCGGACATGCACACCATCAGCGGTCAAAGAAGCGAACCAACGCCACTTGTATTAGGTCATGAAGCGGTTGGGAGAGTAGTCGCTATAGGCGGTACAATTGATGGATTAGCCGTCGACGATCGGATCACGTGGACCATTGCAGATAGTTGCGGTGCGTGTAGCTACTGCAAAGAGTATGCGCTTCCCGAAAAGTGTGAGCGCGTGTTCAAATATGGCCACGCCCCTGTCACGGATGGCACGGGGCTCAATGGTTGCTACGCTTCACATATCATCCTTAGGCCGGGCACCACTGTTGTAAAGATACCGGTAGGGATGCCAGACGCCGTTGCCGCGCCAGCGAACTGTGCACTCTCCACGGTCTGTAATGCCGTATCAAGGATGCCATCAACCATTCGCTCTGCAATGGTACAGGGCGCCGGGATGCTGGGACTCTATGCCTGCGCCTACCTTAAGGAAATGGGCGTTGAACATGTCTTCTGCTCCGACATCAATATCGAACGCCTGAGTCTGGTAGCTGACTTTGGTGGAATTCCGTTGGATATCCGAGAAGAATCATGGCCCGTCAACCGGGCCAATGTCTTTCGGTGTGCTCCCGACGGAGTGGACGTGGTTTTGGAGATGGCAGGCGCTTCTCAGCTGGTCGCACAGGGCCTGGAACTGATGAGGACAGGCGGATACTACAGCTTTGTGGGGATGGTACATCCGAACTCCCCATTGCCGGTGACGGGCGAGCAGATCATCAGGAAGTGTGTTACTATTCAGGGCATCCACAACTACAGCCCTGTACATCTCCAGCAAGGGATTGAATTCCTTGAGAAGACGCGAGGTCATTTCCCTTACGATCGACTGGTCAGTCCTCCAATACCACTTTCCCGCATCGACGAGGCTGTCGCCTTGGCCAGGACGCAGAAGTTCTGCGGTGTAGCGGTGGCGCCATGACAGAAGGCACCAGGGGGAAAGGTATGTCGGCCAGAGCAGGATGGTCTCGGATTGAGATCACACCACCGTTGGGATTGCCAATGGGAGGGAGGGGAGTGCGCTTCACACCTGGCGCATCAGTTCTGGATCCCCTCGAGGCTCATGTTACTTACATTGAGGACGCAACCGGCAGCCGGCTGCTTCTGGTCTCCTTGGATCTCATTGGCCTCTCTCTCGGATCCTCAATACTGCTGAGAAACGACCTGTCTTCTTTGACGGGCACACCATGTGATGCGGTGATATTGAATTTCTCACATACGCACAGTGGCCCCATGACTAATATCGACAAGTACGCGACCTTGATACCTGAAACTGCCGCTATGGCAGCATATGACCTTTGGCTGCAGCAAACCATCTGTAGTGCCGCCGTTGTGGCTCAGAAGTCTTGCGTGGCGGTTACCATCTCGGCACGTAATGGGGAATCATGGATTGGCATCAATCGACGTAATCGGGATGATACGGGGACGATGGGGCTTCGACCCAACGAAACTGGATATATCAACCCGGATCTGGGTATTCTGGAATTGCGCGCAGAAGGAAGTACCGCTCGATGCCTGCTGTTCAGCTATGGATGCCACCCGGTGATGGTTTACGGGTATTCCTACG
>JABIQT010000005.1 GCA_018667995.1 Candidatus Latescibacterota bacterium | reverse complement strand
TGCATGATGACCCTGGGTGCCGACCTGGCACCAACTGCCTCTACGGGGCAATTCCTGGGTATCTGGCGATTCATAGGCGATATGGGTGGTGTTGGTGGCCCTTTGGCTGTGGGCAATTTCGCAGACTTGTTCGGACTCGATACGGCCGCCTACTCGTTGGCCGGCGTAGGGCTCCTGGCCTCACTGACACTTTTATTTCTTGTACCTGAGACCCTGCGAAAGAAGGACCAAGCCCAGCCGCTTGCGAGATAATGCGTCTCAATGAGGCGTGCAATCTCAACGAAATCGAGCCTTAGAGGAACACTGTTACTGCAGACGATTGAGATGCACCGTATTTGGTAAAACTTTCCCGGAGGAGGTACCTGAATGCCGGATCGCCCCTCTCCCTGGCCCGACTCTTGCCAGGGAGGCGTCTCTTTGACTTTTGATGACGGAATGCAGTCTCAACTTGACACAGCTGTCCCCCTATTGAATGAGCACCACCTGTCGGGCACCTTCTACCTGAATCCTCGCGGTGGCGATGTGAGCGAAGGGGAGACGCCTTCCTGGCGGGATTTATTGACGCCCTGGCGTGAGGTCTCAGTTGCTGGACATGAGATCGGCAACCATACTGTGACGCATCCCTGTTCCTGGGCCTTCAAGAAGGAACGGGGGGCGGGACTTGAGGCCATGACGTTACCTGATATCGAGTTCGAGATCAGGGAGGGCCAGCGTCGAATCGCAGCGATAATCCCGGAACAGGCACGCAATAGTTTTTGCTATCCCTGCTACCATAGTCACGTGGGAGAAGGACCGAGCAGGCAAAGCTATGTACCGATAGTAAGCCGCTATCATTCTGCGGCCCGGGCTAAGGGCGACTACGCCAATTTTCCGGGTACTGCAGATCTTCACCATTTGTCATCGTGTCCAGTGGAACGGTATTCATGCCAACAGATGATTGGATTTATCGAACAGGCCATCACCGGAGGTCAATGGGCCATACTCACGTTTCACGGTATCCACCAGGGGCATCTTTCCGTCTCAGACGTTGATTTCAGGGGAATCTGTGTCTACCTGGCCGACAATAGGAACAGAATTCACGTGGATACGGTCGTTTCGGTGGCAGAGCTAATAGCAGAATGGAGGACAACCTGCAATGACCGATAAACTGAAAGTAGGAATCGTCGGCGCCCCGCGTGGTCGGGGATTCATCAAGACATTCAATAATCTTCCAGAAACGACTGTCACGGCGTTGTGCGATGTGAGAGAAGAGGTCCTGACTCGAATAGCGGACGAGTTCAGTATCTCAAATCGATTCACAGACTTTGGACAAATGCTGGATAGTGGTATCGATGTCGTCCTGGTGTCCACACCAATGAATCTCCATGTTACCATGGCCATTGAGGCCCTCAATCGCAATATACATGTCCTGTCAGAAGTGACAGCTGCAACGGATCTTGATCAATGCTGCGATCTGGTCGACGCGGTTCGCGGGAGCACAGCCAAATACATGATGGCAGAGAATTACTGCTATATCAAATGGAATGTCCTAATAAGGGAGCTGATTCGAAAAGGAATGTTTGGCGAGATCTATTTTGGCGAAGGGGAGTATGTTCATGAATTGAAAGCCCACTGCGAGAAAACTCCCTGGCGAAAAACGTGGCAGGTTGGCAGAAATGGCTGCACCTACGGCTCCCATAGCCTTGGACCGGTTCTTCACTGGTTTGATGAGCGGGTGGTATCGGTTGCGTGTTTCGGTACGGGAAATCACTACGGGCCTGACTACAAGCTTGAAGACACCATTATCATGATGTGCAAACTCGCCTCCGGCAGCCTCGTCAAAATCCGGTTTGATCTGGTCTCTGATAGGCCGCACGGACTGGCATATTACTCGCTTCAGGGGACCAGAGGCTGTTACGAGGCGCCAAGAGGCATGGGCGATGATCATAAGATCTGGCTTGCAGACGTTTGTGAAAACATGAACGAATGGCGTCCGCTGTCTGAATTCGAGTCACACCTGCCAGAGCTATGGCGCAATCCACCGCCCGAGGCTCTGGAGTCGGGGCACTGGGGAGGAGATTATTTCGAGGTAAAGGACTTTATCGATGCCGTGGTAAACGACACGGATCCTCCGATTGACGTGTATAGAGCACTTGATTTCACCGTACCCGGACTGGTGAGCGAACAATCCATAGCGGCCGGAGGCACACAACTGCCCGTCCCTGATTTCCGAAACTATGTGACCAATTCCAAGATAATCCCTTTAGCTTGAAGGCGATGTATGACAAGAGAGTCTAACAGACGACGAGCCCTTGCACTGGTGGGACCGACAGGCGTAGGTAAGACCGCCATCGGTATCGCCCTGGCGCAACGTCTCGGAGTCGAGATCATATCAGCGGACTCGCGGCAGATTTACCGTTTGATGGATATCGGAACAGCCAAACCGACACATGATGAGCAGGAAGAGGTACGCCATCATCTGATAGACACCATTTACCCCGATGAGACCTACAGTGCTGGCACCTATGTCCGCGATGTTCAGGAGGTCCTGCGTTCGGTCGTGAACGACCATAGAACCCCCATAATCGTAGGCGGCGCGGGTCTCTACATCCGGGCCTTGATGGGTGGCCTATTCCAGGCTCCCAATATCCCGCCACACGTTCGCGAGCAGATCAGATTAGAAATGGAGTCGAAGGGAACCGCCGCAATGCACGAACACCTTTCCCACGTTGATCCGGAGGCCGGCGGTCGCATCCATCCAAATGACCAGCAGCGTATTGGACGCGCCCTGGAAGTGTACGAGACCACGGGCACAAACCTCACCGAGTGGCAACGGACGTCAATGCCTGAGTCGCCTGTACTCGATCTACAGGTTGTCGGCGTCAGGCGTGAGCGAACTGAGCTGTATGCAAGGACAGATTTACGCGTGCATGATATGATCAAGGCGGGATTGGTCGCAGAAGTGGAAGGGCTGCTCTCGCAGGGCTATACGAAGGAAACGCCGGGCCTAAGAACGTTCGGGTACAAACAGATCGTGGACCACCTGGCAGGCGATATGTCACTTTCTGAGGCAGTTGCCGATATTCAGCAACAGACACGCCGCTACGCCAAGAGACAATTGACGTGGTTTCGGCACGCCAGCCCGACTCAGTGGCTTACTCTTGACCACGACTCCGATCCTCGGAACGTCTGCAAAGAAATCACCGCGAGATTCCTGCCCGACAAATCGGTCTGACGAGCGACGGTAAGAACGCTCGGCTTCGATTCAAGCCGGCGGGGAACCCTGTACCTCACCGGTAGACCTGACTGTTGCGATACATTCACTTGGGGTTGCTGACTCAAATCTCTATCTTGATCGTGGCATTTTCAGTGCGCCCATCCTCCCGGCGTATGTCGATGTGAATCAGGGGTCTATATCGAGATCTTGTCCGGTTAGTCCGTCCTTCGGATTCCATCCACATGCCACGCCTGCTTGGTCCTGCTCAGATAGATCAGAACCGGTTGGCCACTGCTGTCCTGACGCCGGGGTCGCATGGAGACAATGACACGCCCGTGAGCCTCCCATTCACCATCAAGCCTCACCGACGGATCAGCACTAGACCACCTTCGTAGCATTTCGCCACCAGGTGCTTGGACCGAGAGATCGTAGGATGTCCGTGAGGCATCCGAGTATCCCCTGGCGACTGCCAGATCTTTGGCGCTTAGTTCAATCCCATTCTCAAGGCGAAACTGGTCCAGCGTATTGACCTTCGAGAACCAGTGACGGCCCGTCATATCCCTTCGCTCCTTCAGAAAAGCGACGAGAGACTCCGCCGCATCTGGATTACTATAGGCACCCGCTGCAACGGCAGCCTCAATCTGGGCGTCACTGAAAGAGGTGACGATCTTTGCGCCCCAGAAGGCGTCCCTCTTTGTAATGTTCTCAAATGCGAGGGCTGGATAGATCGGCTTCCAGCTTTGTGGGTTAAACAGGTCGTTATTGAGATATCCAACCGAAGGAAAGAGCACCTCTTGCGAAGCTCGCTCCCAGGGATAGCTGTATAGCCCCAAAGTCACGAGTCGCACCATACTCTGTTTGAAGTCATATCCATTGGCCTGTCCCCGGCGTGGAACACTCGGCGACCGACTGTTGCTTCCCAGGGAAGCGCCAAAATCAATCAGATAGTGGCGCACGTACTTCCCCTCGGTTTCGTAGACATCGAGGGTGTTTTCTTCTTTCATGTCCGCATGATTCAGCCATGCTGCCACCACATATAGACCACGGAGTTCCCGACGGTGAGGATGCGGGTAAACGTCATTCGGATCGTCTTTCCGCACGCCGGCATACGGCCAGGGGCCGATTGGTATGCCATCTAAGAACTTACTGGCCGCCACACGAATCAGTGGCAGGCCTTTCGGATTGCCCGTAGCAAGAATCGCAGCAAGGTCGCTGCGGTCCATGGGACGCTGTTCCTTGGCCGGCCGCTTATCGTAGGTTTCGACTGTTACCATCGCTTCGGAACCGATCCTGAGGCGCTTTGGATCGAGATAGGCAATGTAGTTCTCCGGAGTGTTGTAGCCGGCGGCATACATCAGTCGCGCCGATACCACTTCGGCGCCACTGGGCAACTCCGAAAAATCAGGAGGATCGAACTTGACGATGTACCTCTGTCCGCGGGCATCCTCAATCGTGAAACCCGGTGTGACCCCCGCCATTTTTGCGCTTACTACCGTCCAAACAGATGTTGTGTCTGGTCCATAGGTGAGATTCGGCCCACGCTGAATCTCCGCCAGTGACATGGCTGTAGTACCGTTCCTGTTGGTAAACCAGGTGGAATTCGGTACCTCATCGAAATTATCGACATTGAGGGCTTCGTAGGGCTGACCGGTTGCGTGACGCACGAGTCTGGGAGCATCGAGCGCTTTCCTGAGACCATGGTCAAAAGTCTTGTTGAACGCCTCCTTCAACAGCGAGCTTTCGCGCTCCAGAGGTTGATCAATGGCCAGGGTATCACCGTGAATAGAATTAGCCGGTGGCATCAGGTGCCGACCGCCGCTGCAATCGGTCAGAGACAGAAGCGTCAGGAACAGTATCGATGAATTCAGGAGAGGCGACAAATTATCAGAATCCCGAGTTGAAATTGAAAATGATACGAATCTGCTGACTGCTGCGGGCGACGAGGAAATTCAGGAGTGCTCCTTCTCGCGTCCACAGCCGAAATCCTCCCCCGATACTATCTTTCCATCCACTGAATGTGAAGTCGGACGGTTGATGCAGTGTACGTCCGCGTTCGTAGAAGATTAGTCCATCCCAGTAAAACCAGATCGGGAATCTATAGGTGACCGCAGCGTGCACGACGCCTCGATCTCGAAAACGCGAACGCTCGTAGCCAAGCAGAACCTGTTCGCCGCCGATGGAAGCAAGACCGTAGAATGGTATCTGGTTCGATCCGGACGAAGCGACACGCCAGTCGGTACCTGCCTTCAGAGAGATGGTACGTCCAGCGAACAGCTCCGTGAAATGCTCCGTTACGGCAGACAGGCTAAGGTAATTCAGCGCTTCATTGTCCAGAGTATGGCTGTAACCGACTCGCACCCCCGTCAGGCTTCCACGCGTCGGGCTCCCAGGTACATCCACATAGTTCAGCTGCGTGGAAGCGCCGAATCTGAGAAAATGTGCCCGATTGCCAAGACCAGGAGCCTGCACCTGCGAGAAAACGGTGTCCGTATTGGGGACAGTGCCATCCTGCCCGCCTTCGGTGTATAGGGTGTGGTAGCTGATATCAAGTGCACCAGAAAGCCCACCTCGACCGGGAGGTCTATATACGAATTGTACGATGCCGTCTTCCTGCAGATAGTCGGTGATGGCTGATACAGGAGTCGCGTTGCCTATGCCGTAGTATTTTTCGACGGTCCGTGTACGAAACTGTCCCGTGAAGGTTAAGTTGCCGGGAACCAAGCGCCCGTCGGGCCAATCCAAGCTAAGCAACTGATCCTGGCGAAACTTCACGCCATACTGGGTAGTGAAACTCGCGTCACCTTCGAGTAAGGCTCGATTCCGGAAC
Source organism: Candidatus Latescibacterota bacterium (assembly GCA_018667995.1). GTDB lineage: Bacteria > JAAXHH01 > JAAXHH01 > JAAXHH01 > JABIQT01 > JABIQT01. Next base: position 2,352 of record JABIQT010000005.1, on the reverse strand, counting down.
AGCCGGATGCCAGGCCCGCTCGTGGTGCTTGCCAATACCCGTATGCCGGTCCGCCCGTCACGGGTGGTGAACCAGCTGTTGAACCGGTCGAGAACTCGTTTCTCCCAGATGGCATTGGCAGATTGCTCTGCAACGAAGAATACTCCCTTGAAGGGCAGATAGAGCACCAGTCCCGGTACGGCCAACAGGGACTCCGTTCTCGATCGGTAAGGTACTCGCTCCGGATAGGTTGTTGCTGAAGTACTATCAGATGCAACACCACTCTGGGCCAAGCTTAATCCGGGGGCCATCATCAGACAGCCGAGGACCAATACCATCGGTTTTCTTAAGAAATTTCTAAGATTGAGCATTGCCTGATTCATTCATCGATTGCTGGCGAAGGCGAAAATACACGCACTACATTGTTGTAAGTTACCACGAGCTGGTCACGCTTGATCTACCCGCCCAACGATAGGCCAATCCTGACGAATGAAGACGGCTTCAGATTTAGGGAAGATTGCTTAGTGTTACCACTGTAGAGCTGGTATTGCTGTACACCGACAAGACCACCCTCCACCTTAACTCTCAGGATACTCGAAAGCCTGTAACCAATGGATGGTCCCAATGTGAGCGTGAAATATCGTAATTGTGGGTCGGGTACGGCAAATAGACGAGAGTCCGTATTGTAGGTATTGCCATTAAGGCCAAATAAGAGACCGAGATTCAGTTTCTGAGACGCCGTGTACCAGAATTCTGAACTCACAGGAAGAATGGTATCCCACCGGAGTTTCCCACCGTTGTTCCAATTTAAGGCGATTACAGGAAGCGGAATCGGCTGGCCAAACTGCGTCGAGTACACCGCGCCAAATCCGTAGGAGAACCTGGGACTCTTGGTCCGAATGAACGCTGTTACGGCCTGAAAATTGAAATCGCCTCCCGAAAGCGAAGCGTTGAAGTCCGATGCCAGACCTGGCGTCACGCTTGCCAGGAGTGCCCATTTTTCAGAAAAACCATGCTGGATGGACAACGTGTAATTCAGATCATGAATATTGCCGATTACCGGATTTCCACCAGCAAAACCCTTGTATGAAAAATCCCGCCGCTGGTAAAAGAGTTCGTTGATCAGCACGGTGCGCCCATTCTTAAGAGCCACCGGAAACGCCACGTTTACAGAAAAAGCTTTCGATTCTATTTTAGCATTATTCTGACCTGCTGCCGGATCTGCCAGATTCTGAGCAGGCAGGAATTCGTGCGTTACGGAAATCTGAGCGGCAGCCGGGGCAGCACCTCCCGCGATGACAGAAATGGCCGCTACGAGGACCATTGCTTTGAGAAGCGGGGCAGCCTGCGTACACATGTTGGTGTCCTTTCGGGTTCTCCACGCAAAAGGCGGTCGGCCGAGCAAACCACATGGGATTCTTTGAGAGAGATTTCGATGAACTCGTTTTGGTTGATATGGTTACCGTTCCGGACCGAATTAACCACCTTCAACGGCACGTGATATTTCCGCCGCCACCACCGCGGATCCGAAATCATTTAGCGAGTCGAGTATATAATCCGCACTGTCATCGGTCATCAAATTTGCGCAGACCAATGTAGCCAAACCATGAGAGAATATCCACATCTTATTGATCATCCGACGACGAACGGCAGCTGAATTTCCGGTGAATCGCGAGTCCTGATCCTGGATCTCGTTAATGGAGGCATGAAACTCTCGGATTATGTCACCGTCCGGGTGATTCTCCAGGAACAGAGCACGGTACAACTCACGGTGGTCCTTGGCGAAGAGTGCAATGCCAACGCCAACATTTAGAAAGGTCCGCGTTGTATGGGGACGAGCGATATATTGCCCGAGTAATGCGACTGCACGCACCAAGACCTGGCGTCGCAACTCCGCGACAGACTTAAACCAACTATAGACTGGTTGTGTGGATGAATTCAGTCGACCAGCAACCATGCGTGCCGAAACGGAATTCATACCGTCCTCCTCCACAATCGCAAGCGCCGTCTGTACGATCTGTTCTCTGTCAAAGCTAACAGGTGGCGGCATCCATTCCTCCAGAGCCCTTCAAAAACACGGAATGAATATTGATACAATACACGCGTAATATAACAGTTGTTATTTTTATGGCAAGACTTGATCGCACCATAGCCTATAAGGCCATGGACCATGCAAACCATTGACCGTTTAATCTCCCGTAGTTTATATTATCATCATGCCTAACAGCCGCAATCAATCGACCAGGTCGATTCACCATACAAATCGCTGGATATTCCTCGCTGCAGTCCTCCTGTGGGGGGGCCTCATGTCTGGAAGCGAACAGGCGATCGGACAGGCGCCGGCCGTTGTCGCCGATACAGGAGGCGGAATCA
>JABIQT010000426.1 GCA_018667995.1 Candidatus Latescibacterota bacterium | reverse complement strand
TTCATCAATCTGGTGGATGCTGGCGAAAGGGCGGGGCTCGTTGGACGAGTGCTTGGGCAGCTTGCGGACAGTCAGGATCGCGAGGAAACACTTCGCGGCAAGGTAAGCAATGCGTTGATGTATCCGGTTGCTATCATGCTCGTTTCAATGGGTGCCGCGTTGGTACTGCTGACCCACGTGATACCTCTCTTCGCTGAAATGTTCCATCAGTCTGGTGTGCCTCTGCCGGTACCGACCCAATTTGTAATCTCCCTGAGCGATCTGGTGGTCGCATACTGGAGCTGGGGAGTGATCCTGACCACCTCGATGGCGTATGTGGTTTTCCGATACTGCCGTAGGCCGGAGACACGTCTCTCATTGGATCGACATCGTCTCAGGTTGCCCTATCTCGGACCGATCTATCGCGGTGCAGCGCTGTCCAGATTTACGGACAGCCTGAGCATGTTGCTGGGGAGCGGGGTTCCTTTGGTCACTGCACTGGCGGCCGCAAGTCATACGCTGCTGAACTTGCATCTGGAGTCCAGTATCATCGAATCAGCTTCTGCGGTCAATCGCGGCTTGGCGCTCGCGGCCTCTATGTCAGGGAATTCCGTATGGCCGGAATTCATGACTCAGACGATCGGGATCGGCGAGGAGACAGGGGACCTGGCGTCATCTTTGCAGCATCTCGCCAGTTACTACTCCCGGGACGTAGAGCATCGCACCGAACGCCTAACAGCCATCATGGAACCGCTCTTGATCGTTTCCGTAGCCATCGTGGTCGGGGGATTCTTGATAGCTATGTATTTACCGATCTTTAACCTCTCCGAAGTAGTCGTCTAACCAGGAGTCGTGTATGCCATTCTATCTGCGCGCAACGCTCACACGCCGGATTAATCACCATGCTGTGAGAGGGTTTTCCCTCATCGAGCTAATGGTCGTTATCGTTGTCATCGGTGTTCTCGCCGCCCTGGCTATTCCAAAATTCACTGGGATCAGCCACAAGGCCAAGGCTGTGGAAGCGCATGCAAACCTTAAGTTCTTGTACGACCTGGAAGTCAATTTCTACACCATGTACGACCGGTATCTCCCCGTGTCACCCGGCCAGGACAGCCCCGATCTTGGTTTTATCGCTCCGGGCATGGACGCTCGCTATGTTTACCAGGTAGAGACCACTCATGACGGTGGCTTCCGGGCCGTTGCGCGAGAAATCGTCGATATCAATGGGGATGGAGTTGGAGAAGGTCTCTATGCGCGTTACACGATCAATCAAGACGGCCTCAAGTCGGGTTCGCCTGGCTGGTAGGCAGTACCAGTCATCGAATAACAGTGCCATTGTATTTTGGATGGTCATGTTCACGTTGTTAGGAATAGCTCTGCCCGCGCAAGCCCAAGAAGTAGTTGGCGACCACGGCGATTCGGCAGAAGATACGTTGCGGTCATTTCCCGGCATTGATGTGCAGATAGCCTCACTGAAAGGTAAGTACCCGGTTGCCGAATTGCTGTACGCCCTGGCTGAGCGATTTGACCTGAATCTGTCTGTGGAGACTGGTGTGAATGGTATGATTACGGTGTACTTCTCGAAAATCTCATTGTTAGATGCCCTACTTTTTGTGATTAGTCAAAGTCGACTCCAGTTCCGAATCGTCAATAGTGTCATCTACATCTCTAAATCCATATCTGAAGCCCCTGTTCTGAAGGAGCCGCTAGCCCCGGTGGTCTCGTGGATCGACGACCGTCTAAGTATTGACTCGAAGCAAGCCACGGTCCTCACGCTCGCCAGATCATTGACTGAGATAACAGGCAAGAATATCGTGGTTGAGAATGGCGTTAACGGTACCATCACTGGTTTTATCATGAAAGCCCCATTTGAAACCGGGCTGCGCACACTACTCGAGATCAACGGAATGCAGCTTCGTACCGTAGATGGGATCTATCGGGTAGACCGGGAGATTGCTGCTGGTCCGGATGCAGCACGCCGGACTAGGGGCAGATCTCTCGTAGCCGTGAAGGACAGCATGGTCACTCTAGACGTCAGCAATGCGGAAATCGCTTATGTGCTTCAGGAGATCACGGCACAGTCTGACATTGATCTGTTCACATACGGGAAGATTCAGGGCACCGTTACGGCACGAATTTCAGGTGTAAGTATTGAAAACGCATTGAATTATCTCTTTCGTGGAACAGAATACACCTATCGCAGGGAACAGAACGTATACTTCGTGGGGAACAAGGACATTCGGGGGATTACGAGTATGGAGATGATCCAACTCGATCACATGAAATCTGAGGATATTCTCGAGATGCTTCCGGATCGACTCTTGAGTCAGGCCACGTTCGAGGTCGTCAGGGAACTCAACAGTTTACTGGTGACAGGGACGCGCGATGTAGTATCGGAAGCAGAGGAATTCATTGCGCTGGTCGATCAACCGTCACCCCAGATACTACTGGATGTTCTTGTTGTTGATCTGCGCCACTCAGAAACGTCCGAATTTGGATTCACAGCCAGTCAGGATACCTCAGCACAGCCCCTTAGCACGTACTTCCCTGGCATAGAGATTTCGTACCCCGGAGACGACTTGGAGAATTTCCTGTCCGCAGGCTTGATAGCCCGATTGCCACCGAATTTCAGAGCCAGGTTCAGGGCACTTGAGCAGGAAGGGATTGTGAGCGTTCGTTCGCAACCGAGAATTGCTACATTGAGTGGCCATGAAGCAAGCATATCGATCGGTACGACACAGTACTTCCTGCTGGAGTCTCAGGGTATCTTCTCGACGCCCGGAGCTCCCGTATCTCAGACATCACAGAGATTTGAACGCATCGAAGCCAATGCCATTCTGAAGATAACCCCTTGGGTCAGTGCTTCAGGTGAGATAACCACCATAATCCATCCCGAATTCAATACGCCCGTTGGCGCCTTAAACGCCGATGTTCCACCTACTATCGACTCAAGAATCATCGATTCTACAGTACGTCTGAGGGACGGTGAGACGATCATCCTTGGAGGCATGATCGAAGAGTCTGAACGTAGCGAATTTCGGAAGTTCCCCTTGCTGGGAGACATACCGTGGCTCGGACGCCTCTTTCGATACTCGCGAAAGGGCAAGGTCAAGAATCAACTGATTATACTTGTGACGCCTCATCTTTACTACGGTAGTGAAGGCTCAGTAGATGTCGAGCATTTGCTAAAGATCGAGTGATACCAAAGGAAAGGAATCTCCATGCCACGAAAAAGCCTATGGTCCATCCTGGCCAGTCTTGTTGTGTGTGTTGCTATGTCGTGCTCAGAGGGAGAACGCAGGTTTGGATACGTGGACACGGCTCGCCTCCTCTCGCAATATGGTAAGGCCACGATAGTTCGGGCAGAATTGGACTCAGTTGCCAGCGACTGGGCATCTGAGATAAAGCGTCAAGCGGAGATGATCAAAGAGCTTCGTCAAGAGTTGATCATGCCTTCTGCCGATTCGAAAGCTGCAGACATAGAAGTCGCCAGAATTCGGATGATTCGGGAAGAGATTGCTCACAACGCCATGCGCAATACGCTTCAGGATAGACTGATGGATCTCGAGACAGAGAAGATGTCGCCTGTCTATGCTACACTCAACACAGCACTTGCAGATTATGGGCAGGAGAACGGATTGACCATAATCTGGGGAGCCACGGACAGCGGGAACATCGTTTTCGCCGATGAAGAGGCCGACCTTACTGACGAGGTTCTTATTTCCCTCACAAAAAATAGGTAGGTTAGACCGGTGAGTGAGAAATGGAGAGGCGCACGATCACTTTACGAGGGGTTCCAAGACTGGAAGCTAAGATCATGTGACTGTATTGATCAGCACATCAGAGAGCCGCTGAAATACAGGGGTTTGGCTGTTGGACTGTCCTTGCATGATCTGACGCTTGCGCTTGTGGCATCCGATGACAAGCAAACCGAAGTTCTGGCGGAGACATCCAGAGACCAGATGGAGAATAGTACCGCCATGGGAACCATGGAGACGCTTAGGCATATGCGCGGAGAAATCCGGAATCGAGTTCCAGGAACCTGCGTTGCGGTCGACTCCAGGTATCTCTGCTATGCACGGCTCACCATCGCTGATCCCATACCCGATGATCTTTCCTCCTGGGTCATAAATGGCATCTCAGACTTGATTCCTCAGGGATTAGATCCGCATCAGATAGTGATTGATTTCCGAGTGATTGCGGGTCTCAAACGTAAACATGTTCAGGTTGTATGGGGGGTTCATGAGAGATTGGAGCGGCTAGCAGATTCATTGATGGAGTGTGGATTTCCGGTAATGACTTTCTGCCCAGCGTCCATCGCTGTTGTCCAGCGAGATATTGAGGGGGGTAGGGACGTTGCTCCAGTTCTCTACATACACAGCAGGTACATCTTGTTATTGACATATGTGGACGGTGTGGTAGATGTCTGCTCTGAACTTGGCGAATTCTGCA
>JABIQT010000006.1 GCA_018667995.1 Candidatus Latescibacterota bacterium | reverse complement strand
TCTTTCTTCTTATCTCCATCTTTCTGATCTGTGTTCTCAGAGTTCAACATGGCCATATTCCTCTGGCAAGATTTAACGTTTCCGTTCCTAGTTAAGAACTGCTATACCTGACACTGAGTGTCTCTTCATTTTACGTCTGCACTCGCAGCCGAATTACCTTGCAGCGCTTCGGACAACGGACGGATCAATCGTCGGGCGGGCCGGGTGTTGAAACGCGTTCTGTACGAATTGTGCTCGACATCCTGCGGATAGACGTACGGTTCGGCATATGGGTATTGCGGCATGCCGTGATACGGTAGTGGCTCAACGGTTTGGGAGAAGGCCGTGTTCGCGTCTCCATCCTTGGCCCAACCGTCCACGAACAGTAAATAATCGCGCCGCCAGCCTGGTGCCAATGTGGGCAACTCGCCGGGATCGAACGTTAAGCGAAGTTCATCGCCCGAGCCCATTATGATGAGGCGATCGTCAATGCTCTCGGACAACTCTCGCACATCACCATACCGAGTATATTTCCCGGGAGTAGGGTTCCACATCGGAAATGTGAGTTCTCTGTCATATATGAACATTTCCGGCTGTTTCCGCTCCGGATGAATCACGGGTTGCGAAAAGCCTTTGTAATTCAAGTCGGCCGACATCGCGTGAAGATCGGTAAGTCGTACGGTTTGAGGTAAGCTCTCCCGTCGCCACACCTCAAAGTCGGTACTCAAGAAGATCTCGTCCCAGTATACGCACAGGTTGGTTACAATCCGAACCTCACGTGTTGAAGACAGAAACCTGTCAGTGAGATCCACGACAATGGTTTTGGGCTTGCCGGCAGGCATACCCATGTCTTCAATCACGGTTTTCCATTTGCCCTGGGAATCCTTGACTTGAAGGTACGGCATAATCAAGCCATCAGGATTCCGCTGTGCGTTGCCGATGTACGTACTGCCATCAGCCCAATCGACCCAGCCATTCAGGACGAGAATCGCGCGCCCCTCTGCTTCTTGTTTACCGAAGTCAAGTTCAATAAAGTGCTTTTCAGCAACCCCGGCGTAGTCTCGTTCGAAATGGTCAGGATAGGTGCGATCATGAGTCAGGATTTCTTGCAGCACATCGCGCTGTTGATGATCTTGGGCACGAATTGGATAGATGCGCTGAGCTACGCCAAAAAGCCGAAAATCCGGGAACGGTGGGCCTTTGAACTTATCATTAACAAAAATGTCGAACTTCTGGGGATGATCTATAGCGATCAAAGAGATCTCGTCGATATAGGCCACTTCGCGCAATTCCTCTGTGATGCGAATTTCAAGATGACCGTCATTGTTCGGCTTCATCGAATTTAAAGGAAGCTGAATATACTCATCGTGATCCACAGGAAAGTATTGATTATCGCCTGAACTGGCGCCTAGTGGAGCGACACCCAACACATCGGTTATGAATTGGAATGTTTCGCCGTTCCATGCGAATATCATCGGGCAGGATCCAGAAAGTCGCTGCGCCTCCGTGTAAAGAACGGACCGTTCCGTAGCTTGGCGGGTCTCGTTCTGAATCAATCCATTTGGCCACGTAATCCGAACCACATCTGCCTGCTCATACGACGCCAGGCCGAACAACAGAGGAATGCCGTGATAGATCTTCTTCTGATAGCAAGTTCCAGCCTTCACTTCAATCTCAGCGCCGGGTGCAAGCTTAAGGTTTTTTACCCCCGTGACACTGATGCGCAACCAGTGATTGTCAGTATCTGATTTATTGTACCAGACTTCTAATTTCCCACCTGATCCGACCGCAGACACATCAAGGCGGCCGTCATTATCAATATCCGCGACTCCTATAGCCGTTGGCAGGCTAATTAATTCGGATCCCGCGGCAAATTTCCCGAGGCCCAGGTTTCGATATAGTCTACCTCCAGCAATCAATTCGCTGATCGACCGATTTTCCAGATCGGCGAAGACAAAGGGAATTTTCGCCTCTTTCGGCGCTGGCAGGATCGTAAATCCTCCCTTCTGATCATTGACAAACAGACTTATACCGGAAGTGTTGCCGGCAGCTAAGTCCGTCCAGCCGTCGTTGTCAAAATCAGCCGTTACGACCTCCGTCATGGTCGCTAACTCTTCGAGCGGTTGGGCCTCGTACTTAGCGGCCAGCCGATCGCGATAGATTACCCCAGCTCGGTTAGCGTAAATAACGACCAAGTCCATGCCCTGGGTATCGGCAATCAGGTCTATTGGGGCGCCGTTTAACGCCTGTCCCTCGACAAAGGGAAAGTTGGCACTTTGATCGCTGAAGACCGCCGTACCCTCGTTGCGCATCAAAACGGATCGAGATCCGAGTAGAAACAAGTCGATGTCATAATCGTGGTCGTAATCGAGCCAGATAGCATCGTTAAACTGTCCCGTATAGAACCCATCCTTCTGTAATTGAAAACGCCCATTGCTATTGATATACAAGGCTGCGCCATCGCGGGTTACCAGGCAGATGTCGACAAAACCGTCGTTGTCTACATCTCCCGGTATTGCGGCGATCACATCTTTTACTCCCTCCAAACCACTGGTCACCAGATCTTTTCCCTGTTTGAACAGTTTCATACCGTGATTTGACCAGAATAACACATCGACATGGTCATCGGCATCGGCATCGAAGATGGCGAAACCGGCGCCAATGGTGTCTTGTCTGTTTTCAAGGGTGACAGAACTGAAAATCATCTCTGATGCCGACCCGTTATCAGTGGCGAAAGCGGGATCTATTGTCTCGTAAATCTCGGAATACAGACTCCATTCGAGATCTGCGGGAACCGCAGCATTGGCCTGTTCTCTTTTGATTCGGAGGAAAACAGCCATCTCTCGTTTGAAGTCTTCCTGGCGACCGGCTGAGCGAAATGCGGTTGCCAACTGATAGTGTGGACCGGCCAAATTCGGATCGAGTACGGCAGATTTCTGAAATTGCTGAACAGACTCTTCCTGTTGGCCAGTCTGCTTGTAGAGAACGCCGAGGTTGTACCGAGAGATCGGTTCGTCGGGAACAAGTTCTATCATACGTTCAAACTGCTGAATCGCATCTTCATACCGTGATTCCCGCTTGTAAGCGATGCCCAGATTAAACCAGGTATGGGGTATTCCTGGATCCTGCTGTTGTGCCGCCTCCAGTTCTGCTACACCCTCTGCCGTTTTGCCGGCCCGCAACAGAGAAAGGCCATAGTTAATCCTATCCCGTGCCGATCCAGGCGCCAGGTCCAGCGCCTTCTTGAACTCGCCCACAGCATCATACTGTGTGACCGGATTCTCGTAGAAAGCCTTGCCTAGATTCCGGTGATGCCACAACTGTTCCTCTTGCGAACTGGTTTGAGCGTTCAGGCTCGTGGAAATGAAGAGAAATACACAGAAAAAGGTTACTTTTAGAAAGACAGCCATCACCATACCCCTCAAGGCACATGTTTGTTTGTAGCGTTCTCACTCGAAAGAGTACCCGCCCAAGGCGGACATAATACGCGCTCACATTCGATTGCTATCGAAATTCCGCTCATTCGTTCACCGTGTCAACGATCCCTTTGCCTTCTTTGAAACAGGTAATGGCATTGACCGGAACTACTGATAAATCGTCCGTGGAGCCGAAAGTCTCGATTTGGCCGTTGGGCCAGCGAATCTCAACCGATGTTATTCCGGTCGCCGTCCCGATACCAAAGTGCAAACGGGTCGTACTCTGGCTGGCATATGCGTTGCCGCAGTTAACCTCTCGAAGGTATTCCTCGCCATCGGCGGCGGTCAGAATGACACGGGTACCGATTGCATCCCGGTTTGAATACGTGCCGACTAGTTTCATTTCTACCCAGTTGCCTGCGTTCTCGGTCGCACCTTCATAGAGCAGGGCGGATTGTCGGGCGTTTGTCTGGTACAGATCAATCAGGCCGTCGTTGTTGAAATCGGCCATACCAATGCCGCGCCCATCGAAATCATTGTCGACTCCGGACTCGGCTCCTGTCTCTCTGAAGGTGCCGTCTGTCAGGTTTTGGAAAAGCCGCTGTTTCTGATAGCCACTCCAGGTCCTATCGCCGATATCCGGGTAGTTGTTGATATCGGAGAAGTCGATCCCAGGAGTTATGATCATCTCGAGCATAAGCGGAATATAGTTGCGCTCACCCGCCGACCGCAGTCCGTTAACCACGAAAAGATCTTCCCAACCATCGTTGTCGAAATCGCCGAATTTGCCGGCCCAACCCCAGTCGGTGTCGCATACGCCGGTCTCCCGGGATAGATCGATCAGCGTACCGTCACCATTGTTATGCCAAAGCATATTGCACTCGCGCATATATTCGTCGGTAATGTTTGTAACGAAGATGTCAAGCCAGCCATCGCGATTATAATCCCCGAAATCCACGTTCATACCTTTCCGCGTATCAAATCCTATGGCCGCTTCCGTCACGTCTTCAAATGCGCCTGTGGAGTCGCCTTTGTTGAAAAACAGACGATCAGTACCGTAGTCACCGGCTATATAGACATCCTGCCAACCGTCATTGTTTATATCCGCATGACCTAAGTCCAGAGACCAACCGGTATGGTGGGCGAAACCTGCCTCAACCGTCGCCTCGACAAAAACGCGTTCGCCGTTTTTTCCGGGAAGATTACGCCAGAACGTGACTCCACCACCATTGTCTGCGTAATCAAGATTATTGGGAAGCACGTGTGGTGTGTCCAAATCAAGGAGATTCCGAGCCGGAAAGTAATTGCCGAGCAAGAGATCTAGATATCCATCCCGGTCGGCATCAAACGCAATGGCGGCAATCGTGTTTCCGAATTTGGTCAATCCTTTTTCTTTGCTGACGTCCGTGAAGCGATATTGCCCCCCATCTTGCGGCCCTTCGTTACGGTAAAGAATAGAGGTACCAAAACGGACCACCAGCAGATCCTTTTGACCGTCATTGTTGTAATCAAACCAGAGCGCGTCCGCCACAATGGAGCTAGCGTCATTACCACCGGAGACTCCCGACTCGATTGCGACGTCGGTGAACGTCATATCCCCGTTGTTGCGCATCAGATGGTTGCGTTTACCCGTGTCCGAATCGGTCACGAACATATCGTCATACCCATCATTGTTGTAATCGGCGACTGCTACGGCGCAACCCCCATCGGTGAACATCGCCAGGACCTGAGCTTTGTTTCCCGTGAACTGCCGAGACGAGGGTACAAAGCCCACGCCGGCCTGCTCGCCGATTTCTTTGAAGCGAATGGTTGGCTTATTGCTCGTCCATCCGACCAAGGGGACTGTAAACAAGGCAACTAACGTAATCGAAATACAAACAATGTGTCGCAAAACAGACCTCTCCTAAGATTGACCTCTCACTAAGGCCTCAATCAAGCAACTCAGATAGGTTGGTATCTACCCGGCGACTGGCGTCGTATGTTTCCGTCAGATAATCAACGAGCGCCACGTCCGCAAGAGACAGACGTTCCTTGAGGGCGGCATGGTCGGGAAAACGATCGAGTGCTCGGCGCCAGATTTGGCGCGACTTTTCCAGGTTGTCAAGGCGCCAGTAACTGTCGCCTAACGCTACCCAGGCACGGGCGTGAAATGGCTTCTGCTCCACATCGGCCGCCAGGGAGAGGGCATTTTCCAGGTCAGCGATAGCGAGTTGGGTTCGTCCGAAGATTGCCGGCCAGTAGACGTAGCTGTTGCCGCGGGTAAAGAATGCGAGCCAGGTTTCCTCGATATCAATAGCCGCGCTGAAGTGATTGATCGCCGTATTCGCGAGGATCACCTGCGTGATTGCACCTTCGGTGGGGATGTTATCCACGCAGGCGTAGCCCAAATTCATCCAGGCGCTGTAGGTGTTGGGATGTTTCTCGACCAGCTTCTCGAAGAATGCGATGGAGCGTTCAAACGCCTCAACCGTAATAACGACCTGTCGATATTCATTGCCGAAACCCAGGTTGTTTGGTTCGTCGAGCAGGGCGGCTTCGAAGCGATCGAGCGCCTCCGGATAATCCTGCGATGCGACGGCTTTCATGCCGGCATCGAAATCATCGTTGGCCTTCGCCCCGAGGGTCGATCCGGACCCGCTGGCGACGAACGGCACCAAGCGACTCTGTCCTTCAGTTATTCTGTAGATGTGATCGGCTTTCAGTCGTGAAAACTCCTGCTTGCCACCGGAAGGCCATTCGATCTCGAGTCGTTCAACTTCGGTGGCGTCGTCAAGGCCGAAGTGAATCCGATGCGTACTCTGGCTTGCGAACCCGTTGCCTCCGTTTACATAACTCAGACGTCTTTGACCATTGACGATGATGGACGCACGGGCACCGACAGCATCGCGGTTTGAGTGGACGCCTTCCAACAGAAACTGAATCCAGTGTCTACCCGTCGGCTGTGCATTACGAACCAATAGAGGTTCGGTATTAGCATTCGAGATGAACATATCCAACCGGCCATCATTGTCGAAATCCACCACAGCCACACCACGTGCGTCCAACTGAGAATCAAGACCGTGACGTGCCGCTTCGTTCTTGAACAGATCTCCTCCCTGGTTGTGGAACAG
>JABIQT010000767.1 GCA_018667995.1 Candidatus Latescibacterota bacterium | reverse complement strand
CCAGCTCCATCCGAGTATACCAGGGATGAGTGCAGCGGTACCAAAAGTCAGTGCGAAACCAACTACGACCCACTGAACGCCGAAGATTCCCATGGCCACAAAACTGTGCATCATAGTTGAAAGGACATTTCGCGTCCGTGTGAGTCCTCCATAGAACAGGGCCAGTCCGGGAACCATCAGGAGGACAAGGGCGCAGCTGACCAGCATCCAGGCGGTATTGCCCGTATCCAATGCTACAGCTTCCTCTTGGCCCAGGGCTCTAAAGGGGTATAGCAGCGAAACCACCGCGGCATAGCACACCGTGGACCATCGCCGTAAAACGGGATTCATTTACTCCTCCAGGGCTGAGCAGGTGGTTGCAGCATTGGTAACATTACAGGAGAATCGACAGAATGAAAATATAGCCAACTATGTTTCGTGATTATTAATAGCATGTTAAATGAATGTTAAATAGTGTTTACCCACCATAACGTGGGAACTTTGGCGGCATGCTCTGGATTAATGTGGGTAACGATTCCCGCGGTTGATGCGTCCTACATTAATGTAGATTCATGTATTTTGAACCGAATCGTTCTGATACGTAAATACGGTAAAGAAATACCAACAGTTTTCCTGGCGTTGGTTGTCCAAGAGTACGTATATAAAACATGTTCGAATCTGCTTTATCCGAAATCTCGTAACATAGATTGGAAGGAAATCATAATGATTAGACGTTTCTTGCGCAGCTATGGCCTCCTCATTGTCTGCTCACTGGGCATTCTGGGTGGCCTGTTGATGTACCAGAATTACAAGACCGATGTGCTGGAATACTCGCTGGACACCGTGGGAGACCGCTTGCTCTCACTCACCCCTGAGGGCCCGAGCCGGGAGGCGGTAGTTGCCATGTATTCCGCCTTCAAGGAACGTGTTCTCGCTCGGGAAGTGTCGCCCGATCAGGTAGAGCATGTGGCGGCAAATATCCTTAATCTCAACAACAGCGGGGCCAGCGTTACGCCGGAACAGGCCGAAGCCATGCTGGATATGCCCATGCTGGCCACGACGGCCCAGGACTCGACGAGCGTCAGAATAGCATCACATTACGAGGGAGATCCCGTTCACTTTGTGCGGCTTGGCGAACGTCTGAGATCGGTCGTGGATTTTGACACTCATATGCGTACCATGATCGATGAGGATCCGGAGCATCGGCGGGAGATGAGACGGCGCATGAGGTATGAATGTGAAGACGGCATTCGGGTTGCCGTTGATGCCCAGATGGCTGAGTTGATTCCAGAGAATGACTTCCGGGTGCTACGTTCGGAGTTACGATTGCTCGAAGCGGGAAAGATGGTCGTATGGAAAGAAAACCTGGCCGAGGAAATGGCGGAGGTCCGTCGGCGAGTGCGCGTAGATCTGGACGCGATATCGGTTCTGCAGGACTTGCCTTTTCCTGGTTTCCTCAAGGAGATTAAACAATTGAAAGCCTTGAAGGGGCTTGAAGGACACAACTACCACTTCGACGAGAGGAAATTAAAAGACGTCATCGCGAAAAGTATGCGCACCATGGAAAAAGACCTGAAACAGATGAAGGAGGATCTGAAAGATATACCGGGGGTGTCTGGAAAGTCAAAGTCCTGAACCGGGACTTTCCTCAGAGTAATGTAATGCATATAAGAATCACTTGTCCGAATGGATCAGACCATCGATAGGACCGACTGTGATCCTCGATCTTTTGGTTCTGCTTCCTCGTCTATCTACTTTCTCGGTTCCTAAAAATGACCATTCGCTGATTCTAACTCGGATTCCCCCAAGGATCTGATGGTCCCCGGTTCTCGCATCATATTTGGATGCTCAAACAGAACCATCGTGCACCTCTCGCACTACTTTCATTTTGATCCCGCAAGCCTACCCTTTATAATAGTACCATACTCCAGAGCTTTTCCGAGGACGGCTGAGCGGTTCTTGGTCTTATATGATCCCCTTTCCTTTGTGCAGGATTCTGCTAGTCTGCGCCCGGAGGTCCGGAATGATAGCATTCGCGCTGATACGAAGTGGTATCCTCGTCCTACTGATAGCAGCGATGGTTACTTCAGTACAAGGTCAGGGGCAGCCCGTGCCAATCGCTTTCGTCAACGCAACGGTAATTGATGGCGTGTCCAGTACACCCATACGAAATGCGACGGTCCTGGTTGCTGGCGGCAAGATCACGGGCTTGACATCTGGGAACCTGACCGTGCCGTCCGGGACACGTACCATAGACCTCCGTGGCAGATACGTAGTGCCGGGCCTAATCGACGCCCATGCCCACATCACAACTATGGACGGTGCACATACCGCACTTATGTCTGGCGTGACGACAGTACGTTGCATGGGCGTGAACCACTTTGCCGATGTGGGGCTCAGAGAGCTTATCTCGGCGGATAGGATCAACGGACCTCAAATCCTGGCATCGGGTTATCATGTTCGACCCGAACCTGCGGATGGATTCTTCCTGGATTTTCCGGACATGGCGGATCTGATGACGCCGGGGGTTCACGGGGCGGGTTCGCTTCGGCGTATGGGAGGTGCCATGGTCATCCGCGGTGTGGACTGGATCAAGACGAATGCCACTGCACGAGCCGGGTTGCCGGAAACGGATCCTCGTGAACCATACTTCACCGAGGCGGAACTTAGGGCGTTGGTCGAGACCGGCGCCGATGGAAATGTTCCAGTTGCGGCCCATGCCCACGGCGATGAAGGGGGCCGCGCAGCCGTACTCGCAGGTGTAAGGAGCATTGAGCATGGCACCTATTTGAGTCGTGAGACACTCGTGATCATGGCACAGCGAGGTACATATCTTGTTCCGACGGTAGCTATTGTGCGCAATATGGCTGAACCCGGAGGGGAGTATGATATTCCTGTACTCATGATCCGTGGGCGCCATATGTACCCTCAGATACAACGGACAGTCAAGTTGGCAAAGGAACTCGGGGTGAAGATCGTGGCTGGCACAGATACGGGATATGGAGCGGACAGTGCCATCAGACTGTCTCAGGAGCTGGAGGAATTGGTCGAGGCCGGCCTTACGACATTTGAGGCGATGCAGTCTGCTACAATTGGGGCTGCCGAGTTGTTACGCCTGGAGTCCACCACGGGCCGGATTGCTGCAGGTTACGATGCGGATCTGATTATCGTGGATAGAAATCCTCTTGAGGATATCGGCGCATTGCATGATCCACTCATGGTCGTCAATAACGGTGAGATTGCGCTGGATCGGCTCTCCTGGTGAGGCTGCGGGAAGAAAAGCCGGCTCATATTTGTCTTATGGTCCATAGCGCCTATTGCGCTGCTTGATGGCGTGCCCAGATGGTATCCGCGAAGGCTATGACGCCATCGACATATGAATCGATGGGATTGTAGCTGTGAATAGCACCTCTCCGGTCTTCGAGATCAGGACCGTATTCGCCGCGCTGTTTCAGGTAATTGCCCACGCTCATTATAGCGTCCGGCCAGGTGTGGAGATCGACCTTTCCGTCACCATCTCCGTCTACCGCATATACCATACTGAACGGCATGAACTGAGGATAACCGATGGCGCCGCCCCAGGATCCGAGATGCCCCAACGGGTCTGTTCCCGAAGATTTGGACTGCCGAAGAAGCGCTACGAGATTATTGACACAACGCTTCTTGATTCGGTCGAATCGCTCCTCCTGTCGGCCCAATGAATCCTCTTCACCGCTATATGACGAATCTCCCGCTGCTATCATTTCGCCAATGGCATATTCGGCAGCCACATCAAGAAACAGCAGTTGCCCCATGAGCACGTTGAACACCTTCAGGTTTCCTGTAAATTCACCGAGACCGGATTCCCACATAAGTATGGACACGATATCCTGTTGAGCTACCCCATACAGTTGTTCAGCCTCAGTCAATGTGGTACTTTGGGAGCTGAGAAATGAGACTCCCGCCACCAGTCGCTTTTCCCGCATGAACACGTTCAAGAAATTACTGTGCTCCTGATTCTGTATTTCGACGCTCTTCGGGGTAGCAATTTTGATTAGTTTTTCTGAGTAGACCTCCCGGCTTTCTGGCCGGTCGATAAGAGCCACAAACTCGGACTTGCTCATCGATGTTCCAGGTCCTTCAGAGGATGAGAGACGGGTTGTAAGGTCTTCGATGTAGGGATTAGTAGCGTTCTCAAAGTACCCCGTATAGAGATATGGCTTCGCGATCTGCCAGGTGGCAGGGTCTGCCGTCGGAGATATTTTCGATCCACAGGCTGCAAAAAGCAGGGCCGCTGAAACAAGTTTGGCAAGTCTGGCTACCGGGCGAATCATGTGGTAGATCCTTCTGTCTTGGGCTAACGGAACCAAGTTCGGATGGTGACACAACAATCGCGTTCAACCAGAGGAGTATGCATCCATGATCGGAAATCGTTGGTACGCGGTCAAGGCGAATATCTCCGCCCATCGTCAATCGTCCGAGTCAGGGGCATATCATGGCAGCAGAGCTGCTCTACCACAGGGCGCGAACCGGATTAGTCGGGACGATACTTTATCCCTTGAATCAACTCGCCGATCGCTTTCCTGAGATACATAGAAAACGTCAGGACGAATATAGGGGGCGCCTGGATATTACGCGTATGAGGGTACCGATCCTGGACTGTTTATGGGGCGATGTGCTATTTCTCTCTCCTATTCATCCAGAGAAAATCTGCAAGCTCAGGACAGATACAGGATACCCGCGGGTGACCAGGACCTATTTCGAAGTGGACCCGGATCAATGCGGTATTACAGCTGAGAATTCCGTCATTTTCCGGCATGAGGTATTCCAGCCGGGGCAAATGGTTCTGGCGAAATCAGATTTTGTGCCGTTCGACCGTGAGCTGATCGGTGAATACAGCGAAATTCCGGCAAAATCAATCGCCTACTATCGAGATTCCTTCTCACAGGGAAAGAGGCCGCTGGTTTATCTATATATGCCACAGGTGTTGTACATGGGAGTGCTATCATTCGATGATCTTCCTGTGATCGAGGTAACATAGTACGAATTCATTGCCAGAGCGTCACCCCAGCCCTATCTTAATCTACCAATTAGCCTCCCTAGAACGCCACCATGGTAACCCACCAACGCATATGATTTCCATCGATCGTGATACAAACGGTACTCCCCACATTTACGGCGCAGATGAGCCGGACGTGGCATTCGGTTTCGGCTATGCCCAGGCATACGATCATCTTGATCTCATGCTACGCAATTACATGGAGGCGGTGGGGCGATTGAGCGAGATCGAGGGGGCTTCAGCCGTAGAGACGGACTTTCGTACCCGGCTATGGCGGACCGTGGAGTGCGCCGATGCGGCATATCCGTCCCTGGACGCGAAAACACGAACGTACATCGATGCCTTTGTCGCGGGGGCCAACCGATATATAGAGAATAATCCCCAGGAAGTGCCAGCTTGGGGCGAGTCAGTGACGCCTATACAGGTGATCGCCTTGTATCGATTACTGCATATTCGTCTCAATGAGTGGACCATGCCTGAGCTGGGTCCTCTGGCGGATGCGGGTATGTCGAATCAGTGGGCCGTCGCTCCCGAACGTACCCAAGGGAATGCCACCATTTGTGCCATGGATCCACATGTACCGTGGGTCCCAATATTCCGAATGTATGAAGCGCACCTATGCGCTGCCGACGGTCTGGATATCTATGGTGCCGCGCCCTATGGGTTGCCGACAATAATCCTGGGTCATACCGCGCGCCACGCCTGGTCCATTACCATCAATCAGTGTGACGTCAGCGACCTGTATGTGGAGCAGATGGACGCGAATAACCCCAGGCTTTACCAATATCAGGATCAGTGGCGCAAAACGGACGAATATGAAACGACCATACAGGTCAAGGAAAACGGGCGTCTGGTTCCACAGAGTCGAATACTCTCCTGGAGTCACCACGGCCCCATTGTGGCACGTGACGGAGACAAGTCCTACGCGCTTCGGATGAGCGCCTACGAGATCGACGACCCTGTGACACCATTTCTGAATCTCGCCCGGGCACAGGATCTCACAGATTTCAAGAATGCCCTGGTGAAGCTGGAAATACCGATGTTCAATTTCGTATATGGTGATGCCAAGGGCGAGTTGTATTACGTGTACAACGAGCGGTGCCCCGTTCGGTCCGAAGACTATGACTGGCGACAACCTGTTACGGGATGGACACACCGCACAGAGTGGCAGATGTATCTCCCTTTCAACCATCTTCCTCAAATTGAAAATCCACCCTCTGGATTTCTTCAGAACTGCAATAACTCGCCCTGGTATGTCACGCAGGGAGACCCAGTTTCCGTAACTGATTTTCCTGCTTACGCAGCCTTTGAGGAAACCAACGGCAGGGCCGAGAGAATCTACAGTTGGCTGGTAGAGAACGACTCCGTGACGATCGCCCAGGCTCAGGACATGGTGCTTGACGAGTATAACGTTACTTCACAGGAGCTTAAACCTGCCTTGCTCGATGCCTGGACAGCTCAGGCATTGACACTGGATGATTCAGATGGGCTGATTTCTGATGCCATAGAGATCTTGTCCGAATGGAATGACGTGGGTGCCGCTGCTAGTCCCGGAATGTCCGTCTTCTCCCTTTGGAAAATGCGATATGATGACCTCGTTTCCAGTGAAGATTCGGGGAGCCCTGAGCTCATGATAGACGCCCTTCGATCAACCGTGCACGGAATGTGACAACAAAAATGGGACACTTTTTTTGTGAATTTAGTGTAGTTCGGCTATGTCCTCCTGTACGGGTTTTGGCGGATTGATCCACACGGCGTCCGGTAGGGTTGGTGGGGTGG
>JABIQT010000007.1 GCA_018667995.1 Candidatus Latescibacterota bacterium | reverse complement strand
GCCCAGCAACACGAGCACAATACTCGGAGGGATAATCTGCCCGAGCGTCCCGGAAGCTGCGATGGTTCCTGCACTGAGTTCTGGACTGTATCCACGTTTCAGCATCGTAGGCAGGCTCAACAGCCCCATTGTGACTACCGTCGCTCCGACGATCCCCGTGGAGGCGCCAAGCATAGCACCAACAAGAACCACAGAGATGGCCAGCCCGCCTCTGATCCGGCCAAACAACAGGGCCATGGTTTCCAGCATGTCCTCCGCTAACCCGGACTTCTCCAACATGACGCCCATATAAACAAACAACGGTACCGCAATTAGGACGTAATTCGTCATTACACCCCAGATGCGAAGCGGAAGCAAATTGAAGAAGTTCATTCCGAACGAGAAGTATCCCACGATAAGTGAGACACCACCGAGTGTGAATGCGACGGGAAATCCGGCAAGCAGGCAGATAAATAGTACAACAAAAAGGATGACCGGTAAGGCGTCTGTCATTGGCCAGCTACCTCCCACTCACCGTCATTCCTGAATTCCAGCCAGGACCTACATGCCATGGCGATTCCCTGAAGGAAAATCAGAATGAAACCAAGCGGAATCATCGCCTTGAGCACGAAGCGATACGGAAGTCCGCCCGGATCGGGGGAGATCTCACCGATGTTGAATGAATTCATGACGAAATTCTGTGAACTCCAGATGCCCACGAGACAGAGCGGCATGAGAAACAAGAGACTGCCGAGGAAATTCACCAAAGCCTGTGTCTTCGGCGTAAAATTCACGTACAAAACATCTACCCGTACATGCTTATTGTGTCGAAGCGTATACGCGGAAGCGATCAGGAAGATGACCGAAAAGATATGCCACTCCAACTCTTGAACGGCGACGCTGCTGCTCTTCAACAGATACCGTGTAATCACATCATAGCCGACGACTATCACCAAGATGGTTGTCAGCCAGGCGGTGGCCTTCCCGATAGCCTCGTTCAGACTGTCGACGAATCTGATTATGGATTCAAGGATCTTCATATTGCTCCCATGGGTCGCAGCGAAGCCGAAACTGCTTTCAGGCATGGATAGGCAGGGGACAATTAGGTCGTAAGGTCAGGTATTGAGTGGGAGAATATGCGCTAAGCCCCATCGATGAACAAGGAAAATGTCTGTTGTTACCTCGTGATCCCGCCATCCTACCCAGGTATCTGGGGCCCAATCTTGAATTTGTCCAGGTACACCCGGACCTTCCGGGTTAACATACAGGTCGCCGATCCGATGATATCCGCAGATTGCATCATTGCTGCCCTGTTCAGTGTCTGGCACGATACCAGATAAACCCACGAAAATCGCCATGGAGTTTCCGACGCTGATGTGTATCTTTGTGAAGTATGACAACTATCTCATTCCAATGAAAGGAAACATTGAAAATGTCGGACTATGAGGTGACACCGCAGACCAAAATCAAGCGTTTGCCCAAACGGGCCGTATATGACAGACAGCAGATATACGGTATTCTGGATGAAGCTCTATTATGCCACGTTGGTTTCGTGCAAGACGACCAACCCTTCGTCATCCCGACTATTCATGCAAGAATCGGTAATACCATCTTTGTACACGGATCGGCCGCCAGTCGCATGCTGAGATCCCTTGAGGGTGGTATATCCGCCTGTGTCACGGTGACACTTCTGGATGGACTCGTTCTTGCAAGATCCACGTTTCATCATTCGATGAATTACCGATCTGCAGTCATTCTCGGAACACTAAAATTGGTGTCTGATTCCGAAAAGAAGCGTGAGGTGCTCGACACTATCGTAGAACATGTAATACCAGGACGGTCGGCGGAAGCCCGAGGGCCCAACGAGCAAGAGCTCAAAGCCACATCCGTCCTTTCCATGGACATTAATGAGGCCTCCGCCAAGATCCGCACAGGTCCACCCGGCGATGAGGAGGAGGACTATTCCTTGCCTGTTTGGGCAGGCGTCATCCCCCTTTCTCTTGAGCCAGGGACAGCGGAAGCAGATGACAGATTGGTCGACGGGGTAAAAGAACCAGACTATGTGACCGAATATCATCGTTAATCGTTAATGGCCAGACTGACCTATGAGCAATTATAATAACTTGAAATGACCATGTCACAATCCTATATTGGCGATCTTGATCTGCCACACCGACAATACCAGTTCTACCCCCTACAGGAGCAAATTCATGCCCGAAAAGGCGTACAAAGTCCGCGCTGCCCACTGCGATCACAGGGCCACGGATGAGGAGATCTATCAGACCCTAAAGAGGATCACAGATCCTCTGTCGCGAACTTGGGAGAAACTCGAAAAAGCCGGAAAGATCGTCATTAAATTCAATATGATGAAGAATCCCGAGAAGGTTGAGATGTTTGAAGGCAGGCGACGTGAACTCGTAGACGATGCGGTTTGCCAGGCAGTCCTCCGACTTCTACGCGAGCGCACAAGTGCTGAAATAGTGGCCACGGACACCAATCCCTACTCTGACGATAAGCTGACGCCTCCGAACTTCAATTACAAACGTCATTTAGATGAGTTTGGCGTGAAGTTTGATGATTCAAATGCGGAGCCCTTTGGTACCTATGAGGTCCCTGGCGGCGGGAACATGTTTGACAGGTATACTCTCAGCGGGGTCTTTAAGGAAGCCGACGAAGTCATCTCGGTCGCGAAGATGAAGAACCACTCATTCATGGGTATCACGCTCTGCATGAAGAATCTTTTCGGCCTCCCCCCTTTCGTACCGCCCAAGGGCCGCGCCAGAACCTATTTTCATCACGCTATTCGCTTGTCATACGTGCTGCCTGATCTGGCTATGATAACTAAGCCCTGTCTGAACATCATCGATGCACTCACCGGTCAATTCGGCCGTGAGTGGGGAGGAGAAGGCCGTATCTGCAATGCTATGATTGCGGGGGATCAGACAACTGCTACCGATGCCTGTGGTGCTACACTGATGGGCCACGATCCCGCTTCGGACTGGCCAGCTCCGCCATTCCGCAGGGATCGGAACCACTTGGTCATAGCGGCCCGTAGAGGATTTGGCACCGTGAATCTGGACGAGATAGACTTCGAATCAGATCTTACAGCACCCCTGGCGGAATTCAACACGGAACAGGATGAAGCGCCAGAAATCATACATAAGCTGCGTGAGACAGCGTGCGAACAGGCACAATTGTACCGTGACCAGCAGTCAAAAATGATCGATCGATTCGCGGGCGAGTTCATCTATATGCAGGACGGTCAGGTTGTCTGGCACGGTGAGGACCCCTCAGTCATACGTAGTCATCGAGAATTTGCGAATGGGAAACCCGGTAGCTGCCTCTGGCTAAAAAAGGTGGACGCCGAAGAGCACGAAGGAGAGCAATTCGGAGTCTATGATGAATGTCTGAGTGCGCTGACAGCGTGATGACAATAGAATCCGTATGTACCGCTGTCCGATTCGCCGTTCCTTGGTTGAT
>JABIQT010000008.1 GCA_018667995.1 Candidatus Latescibacterota bacterium | reverse complement strand
GGATGATCCTCGCTTACTGAATATCATCCGTTTCCTCAAGGATGATACATCTTGGGATCCACTTCTTTCTGGTACGAACGGATCGCAAGCCTCCGATTACAACTACGGACTCAATGGATCCACTCGAAATTCCCAGCGAATGGATCTGTCTATCGAGTCAATCCGGCAGGCTGGTCAGCGTATTGGCTACGGGCTCCATGCACGATACCATGAGATCTGGGGCCCCTTTCCGAACCAACAAACCACCCGTCTGCACGGCCTCCTGAACGCAAATATCCGTTTAGGTCCATCGCACCAGGTGGTATTCAGTCTCCTCGGACTGGATAACGGGTGGCACGTACGTCCAGGGAACCACATTTATGCGGACCGTGCGCGTTACATTCTTGAACATCTGAATCTATGGCGTAGTCGGTCAGGGGGCTTCGGTATAGAATGGTCTGGTACCACATCGCGCGGCCTTAATTACGGAATTCGGACACACTCGCGCTTCGACCAGTGGCGAAGCGACCCGCGAGAAAGTAGCGCCTTGTTGTCTGTATCAGATCCTCCTGTTTTTCTTGATGGTCTGATTCCTGCGACCCCTTCACCCGCGTTTTCCGCTTCACGGGAATACCTTTCTTTCCTCGTGAACGGCCACATCAGCTATCAGATTAATGACGTGCATTTGGTAGATGGTGAAGTCGCATTTCGCCGCCATAGATACCGCCAGGTTCAGTCTTGGCATGCCCAGGTTGTTCCAGATGCATTCGGAATCACCGTAAATCCGCATGAGCTTTCTTTGTCCATTACGGATAGGCTGCGCTTTGGTGCGTTGTTGATGGATGTGGGGGTGCGCTACGATCGCTTTGACTTTGGAGACGTTCTCTGGCAGGACGTGTATCGTACACTCGGAGATGATCGCGCCATTGAAGAATCAGTTCGTCAGGTTTTACTTGGTGCGGGAGGTACAGCATCTGCGACCAATTTACTGAGCCCAAGGATCAGCTTGTCATATCCTTCGCGAAGGTGGACCGCGCATATGGCCTTTGGAGTAATGAATCGGATACCGACACTAGAAGATCGGTATCGTACGGTTGATACTCCTTCCTCCCTGTACGCCAACCGGTCCGTTACCGATCTCAGCCCGCAGCGCCTCACCACGGTAGAAGGTGGTATTGGGATAGCTCGGCGGGAGTATACGGCTGACGTAACGGCCTTTTACCGAGATTCTGAACGATATTTTCCCGTATTGGGCCCGGAGGTGCTACCTCAGGCCGCTGCAAATTATGGCGCACATTGGGGCCGAGTCGACCATGGATTCCGGAAACAGGCAGGCATTGAAGTATCATTGGTGCGTCGTCTGCTTCCGCTCAAGCGCTCGCGAACCAGATTTTCGGCAAGTTTGTCATATCTTTACTTGAAAGATATAGGAGCGGTGCGGCAATCAGACCGACCACTGAGACCCAGTCCGTCGTTGTCTCCTGGAGATTTCACGACATTCGATCATACGCTCAACTCCTTTTGGAATAGGCATCATTGGTTCAACGTCAACGGTACGTTGCGATTCTCGAATGGTACCCTACTTTCAGCGATCGGTCATCTCCAGAGTGGTACTCCGTACCAACGTCCTATCACGGCGGGCTTGGGACAGGTCGTTACCCCCGGCCAAGAGCCCGCTACCGCATTCGGGTCATGGCGTCGGACAATAGACGGAAGGATTGATGTGCCCGTGCTTGGGGCCAAAAGTATGCCAATTGCTACACTGTTTATTGAGGTGCGGAATCTACTGAACGACGTAAATGTTGATGTTGTGGCCGACCCACGTTTGTACGAGAAAAGTGGCCAACCTGACAACAAGCTTCTCAATCAGATCCAATGGGTCTATGGACCTGCCCGCGCCATTTGGACCGGAGTGAAAATCCAGTGGTGACGAAATCGCACTTCACTTGGCGGTTGAGCTATTGCGCTCTATGGGTCTGGTTTACGGCCATGGGAGTTTCATGTGATGCGATCAGGCCAGCGAACGACACCGGAAGAATTGTAGATGCCAGTAAAAATGTTTCCGCGGGCCTGTATTGGCCGGGCGGCAGTTCTCCGAGCGTACCTATATTTATTCGCCACTTTTACTATGTATCAGGGAGTAGTGGGTGGTCCATCGTGTCGACTGGTGCCAGTGGACAGAAGTCGAAGTTTGAGGAAGCCGGGGTGTATGCGTTAAGTGGATCAGGTGGTGCCTCAGATCCGATAGTCACTCGCCTGGCTCGTATCCCAGGAGTGGCTCTGGGGGGGCTCTCACCGGCCCGTTTGCATCTGGCCATAGCTGCGCCCGGGCCTTTGGGAAATAGTAATACAACGGCCATCGTGTATATGGAAGATGGACCGATCTACAGTGGCCTCGATGTAGGTGTAGATCTTACGGGCGATGAGCGTACTATCGACATGCCCCTTCGTCTTCTCGTGAACGCGCGGGTAAGTACGGCGGCACTATCCGGAGACGGTGTGACCGTTGCCTACACGGACGATACGGGCCGTCTATACATCAAAGACGAGGATCGTGAGCCAGAAATGATATTGAACATGAGAGACTTTCTGGGGACTGTTAACGTAGTAAGAATGCGGTGGGAGAGCAGATTGGGCGGTCGTCTCTTATTGGTGATGGATCGCGGATTTGGTTTGGAGGTACGCCGTCTGGAAAGACAGACTCAAGCTAGATTGGTACCGACATTCAGCGATCCGGAGACGGTTCGAATTCCAGGCGCAGATGGGTTAGCTGACATTGACAGGATTACAGCCGATATGGGTGCGGATATCTGGAATGTACCAGACCCTACTCGATTCGGCGATCTTTGAACACCAAGGAGAGACGGCGAGGCGTAACTGCCCAGCCGTGAGCGCATGTACCGACTATTTACGACATTACTCACTGGTCTGTCGATACTGGGCTGTGAAGGTATAGATCCCGATACCAGGTCAGGTTCTATCGTTGATGCCAGTCGGAATATAGCCTCTGTTTCATACCATCAAGTCGCACGGCCGGACAACCCCTTCCCGGTAGAATCGGTTGTCTTTGCGCGCCATTTCCTGTACGTCAACCAATCAACTCCCTGGACGATACTCTCGTCAGGAATTGGTGGCGCCGAGCCTCGGTTTGAGGAAGGCGTAGTCTATCTCCTTAGGCTCAGGCCGAACGAGCAGCCCGTTCGACTGATTCAAGTACCAGGAGTTCAGACGGCTGGGGTTTCCCCCCCCAGATTACGTCTCGTGGTAGCGGCGCCATCAGTGGTGTTGCTTGACGGAGTGTTGCAGACCAGGAATGTCTCGGGGAAGGCCCTGGTCCATCTTGAGGATGGTCCCCTTTATGGCGGCTTCACGGTAGATGTGCCGGATACAGTCGAGGTAGCCGACCAATTTCCGACATTGCTTTCCCGTGCTCGAGTTCGTGTCGCCGCTCTCGCTTTCGACGGCGCTACCGCAGCGTACGTGGACGTCGCAGGGCGCCTTTACACACTGGACTTGGTTGCGAGAACGCCGCCAATATTGGTTACCGATCTCAGAGCATTTCTCGGTCCGTCGGACATAAGCGGTATGCAATGGCCCGTCGGATCTGACGAGAGCATTTTACTTAAAATAGATCGTGGAATTGGGGCGGAGTCATGGTCCGTACGTATGGTAGATGGCCAGATTGCTCCGGCGACAGCTGACCCCGGTCAGATAGGTGAACCGGGCAGCGATAGACTTGAGCTTATCGATCAATTGACACGGGAGCTTCCTGCGGGCATCTGGCGGGTTCCAGCACCATCGAGATTTGAATAAAAAGCCCTTGACAGGTTTAGCAACAGGATTATATTCCGACGTCCTTTGGTTATAAAATCAATCACCAAGTCTGCCTTTGGCGTTGCGTGAACAATGAGGGGGAGCGCATGGCTAACTGTCCGGAATGCGATGCAAGTATCGATTTAGGTTATGATGTTGTGGAAGGCGAGATTGTTGAGTGTGAGGACTGCGGCGCGGATCTTGAGGTCGTGAGCGCAAACCCAATTGAGCTCAACCTCGCACCTGAGGAAGAGGAAGACTGGGGAGAGTAGCTTCTCGATGTAACACATATGCCGGATCAAATCTTCCGGCACATGTAATCTTGCGATATGATATGTCACCGATGGGTATCGTGATCCTGTCGGAATCGGGGGGGCGACTCCCCGATTTTTGTTTTTTGTGGTCAGAATCTCTGCAGATGAAAGTACGGTAACATGAAAATAGGAATCCTGCTGTCCCGCATCCGCACAGATGAGAAACTCCTGATAGCGGCTGCCCGAACCAGAGGCCATGAGGTCGTAATAATTGATAATACGGCTACACACTTCGATCTCGGTTGTCCGAGCATCGAAGTCGACGTGTTGCTGGAACGCTGTATTGACCATCATCGGGCCGTATATGCTTTGAAGATTGCCGAGGATTGGGGCATTCCAACGGTAAGCTCCTATAGTGTGGCGGAGATTTCGGGCAATCGTCTACTTGCAGAGGTCGCGCTCAGAGAACACGGAGTGTCGACCCCAGAAGTACGCATTGCTTTTACTCCTGACTCCGCATTGGAAGCGATGGAGGAGATCGGGTATCCCGTGGTTCTGAAGCCTGTAGAGGGTCCGTCTGGCCAGTTAATATCGCGTATACAGGACAAATTCACCGCACAGACAATACTTGAACATAAGAGAATCCTGGGTAGTTATCATCATTCCATATTCTTCGTACAGAAGTACGTG
Organism: Candidatus Latescibacterota bacterium; assembly: GCA_018667995.1. Classification (GTDB taxonomy): domain Bacteria; phylum JAAXHH01; class JAAXHH01; order JAAXHH01; family JABIQT01; genus JABIQT01. The sequence goes on along the minus strand of JABIQT010000008.1, from coordinate 1,054 downwards.
GAGGCACCCGGGCATGATGTGAGAGCGTTCGTTGTAGGTGATGAGGTAGTTGCTGCCATAGCTGTAATGACCAATCATTGGCTCACTCCGATAGAGGATGGCGGACTTGTAGACGGATATCCCCTGTCGGAAGAACTGATCAAAATTGCTACCACTGCAGTGAAGGCGGTCGGAGGAGGGGTCCTTGCTGTGGACCTCGTCCGGACAAAAGACAGCTGGCACGTAATTGATCTTTCACAGGCGACTGGCTTGGCACAGGCCGAGGCCGTTACAGGCACGGATATATCGGGTCGTGTTATGGACTATGCGGTTTCTCGAGCTTCGGGAGAAATTGAGAATGGGAGTGTGACCTCATGAAACTGGGCATTCTCTTATCTATCGTTACCAAAGAACAGAAGCTATTATTTGAGGCTGCCCGGAAACGTGGTCTCAGCCTCGAGCGCATAGATGACAGGAAGTTGATCTTTGATCTAAACCGCAACGCATTCGATTACGATGCGGTTTTGGAGCGGAACATAAATCACTCACGGGCGCTCTATTCGCTGAAGATCCTCAATGCCCATGGTGTCAAAACGGTCAATACCTACGAAGTGGCGAGGGTCTGTGGCAGCAAATTTCTCACAACAATGGCCCTGTTGAAACACAATGTGCCCACACTTAATTCCCGCGTCGCATTCACCGCCGAAGCTGCTATCGATGCAATAGAAGAGATGGGCTATCCGGTCGTTCTCAAGCCGGCGATTGGCTCCTGGGGTAGACTCATAGCACGGGCAGACGATCGGACCGCAGCAGAGGCCATACTCGAGCATAAAGAAACGCTTGGATCTTATCATCATTCCGTCTTCTATATTCAGGAATACGTGGAGAAAAAACATAAGCGAGATATCAGGTCATTCGTTATTGACGGAGAGACTATCTGCGCGATATACCGGTATTCGAGCCACTGGATCACGAATACCGCACTTGGCGGAAAAGCAGAGAACTGTCCTATTGATGGGGATGTAGCCGAACTTTCTTCAAAAGCTGCACATGCTGTTGGTGGTGGTGTTGTTGC
>JABIQT010000009.1 GCA_018667995.1 Candidatus Latescibacterota bacterium | reverse complement strand
GTATTGCTTCTCAGTGAGATTGCCTTGGGGGCAGGCGTACCTCAGTCGTTCCTCGCAAAGATCTTCCTACGGCTCACGCAGCAGGGCGTGCTGATATCGTACCGGGGTCGACAACGAGGATATGCCCTCGCTAAGGCAGTAACCGAGATCAATCTGAAGGATGTATTTGAGGCCACCGAAGGGGCCGATCTGTTTGATCGGTGTATCTTCTGGAGCGACCGCTGTGTCGAGGAGAATCCCTGTCCGCTTCATGAACAGTGGACGGAGGTCTCACACGAAATGCTTAAAGGGATCATGGAGCGTACCACACTGGATGAGTTGCTTAAAAAGGCGTTGGCTGATGTTCCGCCGGATTGCCCGATGGTAAGTCCCTAAAATGATATTTTCACTGCGTGGTTTTTTCTGATTTAACAAAAGACAAAAATCATCTTTTATGTCTTTTGTCTGGACGTCATCAATATGCCGATGAGGGAATTCCTCCCGAAGCCATCATAGAACCGTTTCGGGTCCGCTCGGTTGGGCCCAATGGCTTCACGACCACGGGCGAGCGTGAACAGACGCTCGAGGTAGCAGGTTACAACCAGTTTCAGCTTCACCCGAAAGCGTCTCAAGGCTGTGCAATAATGCACACGAGGGACGAGAGCCGAGATGGTGTGGAGGATTTCGTGCCTCTCCAAAATCCCTCCCCTGTTTCTTCCAGCTTTCTGCTATCACTGCAATCGGTTCACGGCTGTCCACGACACTCTCACGAGTTTTTTTATCTCTTAATAAGGACACGTTCATTAGTTGGGGGAGGGCCCTATGGTGAGTAAATCATTGAATCGTTCGCAGATATTAGAATTTATCACCGCAACGCAGTCTCCTCAAACTCTTTGGAGAAGGGAACTAAAATGAGCATGAAAACTGACCATTATGACGCAGTCTTCCTCGGTGGTGGTCTGGCATCGGGAATGATGGCAAGGTACCTCAAGCGAGAGCATCCGGATCTCAATATTCTGGTCATTGAGAAGAACACGACGACCCACTACAACCCAGGCGAATCGACGGTCGGCGTGGCAGGTCTCTTCTTCATTCGCGACCTGGGTCTGTCGACCTACCTCTACCTGAACCACCTGCCGAAGTGTGGATTGCGTTACTTATTCCATGATCGCGAGACTCACAACGGGAAGCCATTCGATGTGACGAACTGTTCTGAGATAGGTCCGAATATCTTACCGATATTTCCCACCTTCCAGGTCGACCGGAAGCGGCTCGATGCAGACCTCTGGCGGCTCAACAGAGAGATCGGCATAGAGGTGGAAACCGGAAATCTGGTCACGGACGTCGAGTTCGGCGAGGGAGATGCGCTCCACAAGGTGCAGGTCAGCTCCAACGGTAAGAGCCGTACGGTGGAGACCCGCTGGGTTGTCAACTCCCTTGGACGGGGCTCGAAGACGAACGATATCTTTGATCGTCTTTCGCCGATCACCATCGATGATGAGCATCTGGCAGCGGGGGCCTGGGGCCGCTTCACCAACACTGGGGATATTGATCTTCTCGGCGATGACGCGTGGCGCAAGAAAGTCGGCTACACCGCACGGTACCTCTCCACTAACCACTTCATGGGACGTGGATTCTGGATCTGGGCGATCCCCATCGGCGACGGTGTCGTCAGCTGGGGTATTGTCTACGACAAGAATATCATCCGGGATCTCACCCAGCAGGATGCATTTGTCGAGTTCCTGAAAGAGCAGCCTCTCGTCGCGAAGCTACTCGAGGACGCGGAGATTGTCGATTTCCAGTCCCATCCCCACCTTACCTGGAAGAGGGAGAGCTTCTGCTCGACCGATCGCTGGGCCTGCGTCGGAGACGCTCATGGGTTCCTGGATCCCTTCTACTCTCCAGGGTGCGATGTGCTTTCACGCCAGGCCTATCTGCTTGAGCACCTCATCCCGGAGCAGGAACCCGCGCAGTTGAAGGAAAAAGTCGATCTCGTCAACGAGTATACCTGGCACGAGTATGACCTGGTGAAGCTTCTGTACAAGGATCAGTACAACGGCTTTGGCAGCTTCGAGATCTTCAACATCAAATCCCTGTGGGATTTTCATAGCTACACGAACCGACTGCTCTGGTACTTCTACGACCGCAAGTACAGGGACGGGGACTTCGTCAAGGCTGCTCTGAAGACCAAAGACAAGACGATGGAACTCACGGCGGCTATCCAGGATGGTTTCCGTGATCTCGCGCTGTATCTGACTGAAACCGGGCAGTATGAGCGTCAGAACCTCGGTGAATACTCGCTGCGCCAGAACCGATTCCGGATAGAAGAAGAAATGCTCACGGGGTATGACGACGCCATCTCCGTCAATAACCATTTCCAGATCTGCAAGTTCACGGTCAGCGAACTCATAGAAAGTCGTTTTGGACTTAAAGGCCTCTTGACAAACCGGATGGCGCAGCACGCTCTCTCGGTGGCTGAATTGTCCGGATTCAAGCTGAATGAAGAATGGCTTGAGTCATTCTGTGGAAAAGTTGCGCGGGACCTCGAGAGTCAGCTCCAGGACAAGTTTGGCAACAACGGGTATCATGTGACGGTGGACGGGGAGAGCTTCTCGCAGCCGATCCCGAAGGGGTTGGACGACTTGCCGGAGGATGTTAAGAGCTATGCGACCAACTTGTGGCAGGAGAAAGCCGTCAACACGGTGGCTGACTCGTTGATCACCGGCCCGAAATCCGGCTGAATTCCGAGATTTCCCCGGATGCGATGGGGGGGAGGATACCGAGAACTTGAGCCAGAAGAAACCGAAACCAAGACCTTCTCTGGAGCTGGTGCCGCGCTACTTGCGCGGTGGCTACGACGCTGAGTCGGTTGACAGGCGGCGGACGTGGGTCGAGGGGCGAGCCGAATTCGAGGCACCCTTGATTGGTGCGCATGCTCTTGAGGGCCACTCGATTCGGGGTAATGTCGAGAACCTGATCGGTGCAGCGCAGACCCCTCTGGGCATCGCGGGACCTCTGCTCATCGATGGGACCGACGCCCGTGGTACCTTCTACGTTCCCATGGCCACGACCGAGGGAGCTCTTGTCCGGTCCCACGAACGAGGGATGGTCACGCTTACACGGTCGGGGGGAGTGAAGACCCGGATCCACACCGACGAGAATAGGGTCTCCCCTGTATTCCTGTTCGATGATATTGCCGCGGCCGCCGACTTCGCTGCCAACCTGGACGAAAAGCTCGAACCAATTCGGGCCGAGGCTGAGTCTTCAACTCGCTATGGGAAGCTCCTCCGTCTTGAGTGTCATCCGATCGGGCGTCAAGTCGTGGTAAGCTTCTGCTTCTTTACCGGCGATGCCCACGGCATGAACATGATCGCCCAGGCGACTGACAGGGCCTGCGGCTGGATCGTGGCGAACACCGAAGCGCGCCACTACCAGCTCTTCGGTGGTCTCGAGTCCGAGAAACGGCCTACCGCGCTGCTGCTTCCCGGAGGCAAGGGAAAGAAGGTTACAGCCGGTGCCACGATTTCCAGAAGCCTTCTCAGGACTTATCTCCATGTCTCACCGACAGAGCTTACCGAGCTCTGGCATCATGGCGTTCTCGGCAACATTCAGGCTGGCTCGATCGGACACGGAGGCCAGCTTGCAAACGGCGTCACAGCGATCTTCATCGCTTGCGGCCAGGATGTCGCCAATGTCGCCAACTCGGCGGTCGGAATTACCGACTTCGAGATCACGGACCAGGGGGACCTCCATGTGAGCGTCACGATGGCTTCCCTCACGGTGGCTACGGTAGGTGGAGGGACTGCAGTCGGCACTGGTCGGGAGTGTCTGGGGCTGCTTGGATGCGAGGGCACCGGAAAGGCCCGCAAGTTTGCTGAGATCATTGCGGCGACCCTTCTTGCGGGCGAAATCTCCTTTGCGGCTGCGGTCGCGACGGGAGAGTTCGTGGCTGCACATGAGAGATACGGGAGAAATCGTCCCGGCAAGAATACGTGACAACCTGATCGACGCTATACGGCGAGGGCGTCCCAATGTCGGGCAGAGAAAGCCGTATGGAAACCAGGTGAGCCGCGGCAGTGACCTGGACCGGCGCCGGACGTGGTGAAAGAAAGATCCGAATTTATGCGAAGACCCTTCAAAGCGTTGAGAGACGGGCCACAGGATTCCTATGATGCGGTTATTATCGGCGCCGGAATCGGTGGGTTGATTTGCGCCAACTTGCTGGCTCGCGAGGGGCAGCGTGTCCTGCTTGTCGAGCAGCATTTCATGGTCGGCGGTTACTGCAGTGCCTTTCGACGCAAAGGCTACACCTTCGATGCCGCCACGCACTCCTACCCGTTGCTCGGAAACCCCGGTACAATCACCGGCAGATTGCTTCGGGACCTGAACATCACTACTGAATGGATCGAAATTGATCCGATCGACCCTGTTCATTTCCCTGATGGATCCCGGTTTTCGGTTCCGCACGATTTCGAGGCATATCTCGCACGGATGAAGGCAGAATTTCCCGAAGAATCCGAGACGCTGGATAGTTTCTTCGCCGTGGTGCGCAGGGCCCATCGATACGGTCTGCTCTATTACTTCCGTGGGCGTGATACCCCGCAACTCGATCCATACCGGGACCTGACGGTGCGGCAGATGCTCGATAGGTATTTTCGAAATCCCAAACTCAAACTGTTACTCACGGCGGACAGCCCCCACTGGGGTTGTCCGCCGTGCCGGACCTCTTTTGTGTTCGATTCTATGCTCAAGCTCTCTTATTTCCTCGGTACTTATTATCCCCGTGGTGGGTCCCAGGTGTTTTCCGACGAAATTGCGCAGCGATTTGAGGAAAGCGGCGGACACATCCTGCTGAATTCTTTGGTCCGGCGGATACAGGTAAAAGACGGGAGGGTATGCGGCGTGGAGATAGAAACCGGATCGGTGCGCAACCGTAGTTTGAAACGGGTCCGGTCCGAAGTGGTGATTTCGAATGGGGATCTGCGGCAAACTCTGGAGAAGATGGTGGGGGTCAATCACCTGGATCCGACCTATATGAAACACGTCCAGAGCCTGCGTCCCACTTTCCCGTGTTTCCTGGTATATATTGGGCTCAAGGGTATGTGCAACGAGGTGTTGGCCGAGTCCCAGGGATATCACTGGAACGCATTGGACCCGGACCAGTTGGGCCGGAACGGGCTCCGGTTCAACATTTTTGTACCAACCCTATACGATCCTGAGTTGGCGCCCCCCGGCGGCCACGTTATGATCGTCCAGAAGGTCATCGATCCGAGCTACTATACGGCAAAGAACTGGGCTTCACACAAGGCTATAATCGAGCAGTATATAATGGACCACCTCAAGATGACGATTCCGGAGGTGTCGGAGAAGATCGTTATCAAGGAGGGCGCTTCTGCGTTTACTTCCCACCGATACACACTCAACACCCAGGGGGCCATGCTCGGCTGGGAGATGTCACCCGAACAGCTGGGAGAGAATCGGATCGGGGTCGTCGGTCCGATTCCGGGCCTATACTTCACAGGTCACTGGGTGCAACCCGGTGGCGGCGTTACACCAGTGATCATCTCCGGGATGCAGGCTGCAAAAGCTGTAATGGCGGGTGCGAAGCAGAACTGATCAGCGGCATACACTCAAATGGATG
>JABIQT010000010.1 GCA_018667995.1 Candidatus Latescibacterota bacterium | reverse complement strand
TTATGGCCACGCCTGTAGTAGAAAGCCTTCGCCGACACTTTCCTGATGGCCACATTGCGTTTCTCACAGAGCGAGCATCTCGCGATGTTCTAGTGGATAACCCGTTCCTCGATGAGCTGATCGTCCTGGATCAAGGCGCCTGGAAACGCCTTGGGCCGTTTGGAAGCCTGCATGCCCAATGGGCCTTCTATCGAAATTTACGATCTCGCAAATTCGATGCTGTTATCGACCTATTTGGCAATCCCCGAAGTGCCATCCTTTCGGTTGTTTCGGGAGCAGAAATGCGGATTGGATTTGATTTTCGGGGACGCAGGTACTGCTATACGAAATTGATACGACCCCGGGGCGGAGAGGTACATGAGGTATTGTTTAACCTGGACGCACTCGCAGCAATGGATGTACCTATCAAGACGACGAATCCTCTTTTGCCGGTGTCAGAAGTACTGCGTCAGGCATCAAGCAGGTGGTTGGCGCAAAATGACATCGAGGACGGTGACAAAATTGTGGGTATCAATCCTGGTGGCGGGTGGGAAATCAAGCGATGGAAACCAGAGCGATTCGCTGCAGTTGCCGATAGACTCAAACGGGATTTTGGAGCCCATATTCTTCTCTTCTGGGGCCCAGGAGAACGGGAGACGGTGGAAGCTCTCGCTGCGTCCATGACTGAAGATCCACTAATCCTGCCAGAGACAACACTGTCACAAATGGCGGCATATCTCGAGCATTGTACCATAGTATTGAGTAATGACAGCGGCCCTATGCATATGGCAGCCGCTCTTGGGGTACCGACGGTCGGAATCTTCGGTCCGACTAACCCGGATCTGCAGGGACCATACGGCTCTGAGAACGCTGTAGTTCAGAAGGTTGGGCTGCCTTGTCTATGCTGCAATCGACTCACCTGCAAGATAGGGAATCCCTGCATGGAAACGCTGACACCAGAAGAAGTGCTCAGCGTGGTAGAGTCGCTGCTTATTACCACTTGACACTCGGCGTGATAATATATATTTTCGAAAGCTGTTTAGTAGGTTTGTTAAGCTGAAGAGTGATATACGGTTACCGGATCTTCGTGAATCGACAAATACAGATTGATACTACCTGACGCATCATGTATCCAACGTACATTACAGAGATTCGGTCGAGCTGGATATACACCACAACTTCGACATTTCGGATGGTGGTTCGGCTCCCTTCTCTCACCCACGTCCCTTTCATTGAAAGACTTTATCCTTGCGGAAAGACATCATCGTCGAGGCCGCGACGCATGAAACGCGTATCGCGATACTTGAGGACAATCACCTCGTTGAGTTACTGGTTGAACGACCCGAAAACGAGCGCATAGTAGGAAACATCTGTAAAGGAACCGTCACTGCAGTGCTGCCAGGTATACAGGCAGCATTCGTAGAAATAGGTATGGAGAAAGCTGCATTTCTGCATGCCTCGGACGTATCCGGCACGAACGATCTTGTCGATTTTGATGATGACGACACGGCGCCTAGCCCGTCACGCGGAAGAGACCGGGAAACCCGCCCAATTCAAGACACGGTTTCTGAAGGACAAGAAATTCTTGTCCAAATCACAAAGGAACCGATCAGTACAAAGGGGCCTCGTGTCACGGCGCAGCTCTCACTGCCTGGGCATTTTCTCGTGTTGGTTCCCAATGAAGACTACGTTGGCGTCTCACGACGAATAGACGACTGGACCGAGAAACGAAGGCTCAGGGATCTTGCGCGGGAACTGAAGCCAGACGATGTCGGCATTATCGTCCGAACCGCGGCTCTCGGGAAAACCAATGCGGAGTTTCGTCAAGATCTCAATATGTTGACGAAGCTCTGGAACAAGATCAATGGTCAGGGAAAGAAAGCTAAATCGCCAGCGGTGATCCACAAAGACATGGAAATGACCTCCGGCATTATTCGGGACCTATTTACACCCGACATCGATAGTGTTGTAATTGATTCCAAAGAAGTCTACAAGGATACCATTACCTATCTCAGGGGCGTCGCTCCCAAATTACGGTCAAGAGTGCATATTTTCGATGGAACGACGCCTATTTTTGATGCTTATGGAATCGAAAACGAGATTGAGAAGGCTCTGCACAGGAAGGTTTGGCTGAGGCATGGTGGCTACATCGTCATCGATCACACCGAGGCGCTCGTAACCATTGATGTCAATTCCGGCAGATATTCCGGAGGC
>JABIQT010000011.1 GCA_018667995.1 Candidatus Latescibacterota bacterium | reverse complement strand
CGATGTTTCCACGCCCGACAACATCGGGGTATCGTCATTAGCTTCGATCTCGACGACCGTTGTTTCCGATTGCCCAATACCCGTACTATCAATATCACCCAGGGCAATCGTGGAATCAAAAGTGCTGTCCGATTCTACGCTCGACAGATTGGATCGAGCGGTCCGGAGTGAAGGAGCAAGCTGTTCGGGCGGCCCTATAGGACCATCGTCACTATTTCCAAGATGCTCGTATGGCGTTTCCATAAGTCGTGTAGGATCGCTGATAGAGAAAATCTCCCAGCCACCCATTGCAAACGCGTTGAATACGAGTCGGTTGCCCTTCTGTGCCCAGCTGATAGCCGGGCCTGAAGCCGTTATGTTCGTCACACCCGTTAGAATGTTAGTTATCTGGTAGGTCTGCCTATCCTCAAGATCCGTGATAAAGATGTTGGAAATTCCCGTTCGATCCGAAATGAACGCGAGCTTCTTGCCGTCACCAGACCATTGAGGGGATATACTCTTGCCGTACTGGGCGGGTAGCATCTCGATCTCGCCCGAGGCCAGATCATAGAGACCCAGTTGCTGATGAGCGAACGTGAGTGACTCGAAATCGGTGATAGGACTGCGGTCAGTAGATATTGCTATCTGTGTGCCATCTGGTGACCAGACAGGATCCCTATCGGTATATCTGTCTTGCGTTAAGGCCTTAAGGTTCTTGCCGGTCACATCAACGGTGTATATGTCAGATTGACCGCCTTTCAAGCCGACGAATACGATTTCGCGACCATCCGGCGACCAGCTTGGGGACTGGACGCCATCCAGGTCCACCTTGATCTTCCGTACAACTTTCTTTTTCCGGACGTCTAAGACGTAAATTGCGTCTTTTGCACCGGTCTTTGCAGGAAAGGCAATAAACTGTTCATTGGGCGACCAGGAGATGGCGGTGGTAAAGAACCGGAGCGATTCAAACTCACCGGTGCGCTCACCCTCAAGTAGTTTTGAGATAATGCGACCGTCTATGGCGGATGCCAGGTAAATGTCGTTGTACAGGCTCTGGTTTGAGATATACACCATCTTATCGCCACGTGGGGAGATGGAAGCGGCGAGATGAAAACTGGCGCGGTCATTCTGGATGTCGGTCAACTGCCGTGAAAATGATTCCGGCTTCTCGAAATCCTTAATCTGTGGCAGGTAGGTACGCCGCACATGCTCAGTCCAGTCTTCTGAAAGTTCCTCCATATCTTTGCCGATGGACGATTTGAAAGAGTCGTCCATACTCCGCAGACGGCCCGATTTGCGAAGAATCTCACCGATCTTCTCATCGCCGTAGCGCTCGCCTATGTATGAGAACAATCCCTGGCCGAAACGGTAAAGTCCAAAACTGAAATCCATGAACATGATCGGCGGCAGGTAGCCCTGCAATGCAGCATCTCGCAGCCACATGTCCGTGTGCTCATCAATGCGGCCTAAAGATAGATACTCCGCCATCCCTTCCATGAACCACAGAGGGGGTGCAAAGGCCATCGGATTTAGCATCGAAGCGCTGGGGCCATTGCCGAATAGAATGTCCCCTTGAAAAGCGTGTACTAATTCGTGGGTGAGCACATGTTCAAGTTCGGCGTAGGAGCCTGTAAATGGCAGAATAACACGGTTCTTCATGAACTCGGTGACACCGCCGGTGCCCTCGCTCAGAAAGCTCTGTAGCACGTTGGTCTGCTGGAAATCAGTGTGTGAAGCGTAGAGTATCAGGGGGATGGGATCACTGAATCGGTGGCGTAGAATGCGACTGAGGCGATCGTACGAGCGCTCGGCCATGCGGGCAGAATCCCGGGCCGTCTCTTCCTCACCCTCGTAGTAGTAGATCTCGAAGTGAGGCGTCGTCATGATCTGCCATCGAAAGTCCCGGTACTGTACCTTATTCTGCCCAAAATAGTCCTGCTGTGCAGATACCGCTACCGGTCCCCCCGCTATTATTATGATTGCGAGGATATTCCTGAATAAGCGTGTCATCTGCGACCTCCTGGTCGGAGTGGAGATTCTCGAACCCCGAATGCAGAACAGGGAGTACCGTTGCGGTTCTATTGCGAAACCGTCGGTTACTTACAATCGGAATATCCGGATTTATCGAAGGCTGGCCTGAAACCAGTCGGTGAGCGTATCGAGGAGGGATGACGAACACGCCATCGATGGAGTGTTCCCATTTTAACGTTCAGATCACCTCGATGTCAAGCTAATTATTGCCATCTTGCGGGTAACGACTTGCCGTAAAACAGGTACTTCCACTGGCCTCTCGGTTAGACTGATTCTATCACAATCCGGTTCCACAGTGAAGCAATCAGAAGACCGATTGTTAGGATGTAACCAGGGCGGCTGCCAAGCGCGGCTGCTCTTCTTGTTAAACACAGTTCCCCAACTGTTGGTTCCTACCATTTTGATCGATTGACACGCACCATGCCCCGCCCATATGTTACCGCATATGAAACAGTTCAGAGAACCCCATCAGAAACGTCAGTCTGCCTTGAGAATCTGCTGGAGATGTTTATTCGTTTTTATTGGCATGATTGGGCCTGTCAAGGAAGCCAGGGCACAGGTTGATTCTCTGCAAATTGAGGCCAGCTCCGTGGATGGACGAACCGTTTCCGCATCGCCTCGCGGGGCATTAATTCGATCCGCTATCATGCCTGGTTGGGGCCAGTTGTACAATAGAAAACCTGTAAAGGCTGGATCTCACCTGATGATTCAAGCTGGACTCTTTGCAGGCGTAATGCTCCAGAGAAACCCGTCTTCGGAAGGCGGATTGACTTCCCTTGGGAATACCATGCTATTGGGATTGATTGGATTTAGGATATTTAGTATTGCGGACGCCTATGTAGACGCGCATTTCGCCGATTTTGACGGCATTGCAGATAGCCGGGATGGACCATATTTAATCGTCGGATATAGGAAAAGCTGGTGAGTCATGGCATGACCAGCGGTGCCCGCGGATCTGGAGCCAGCGACATGGATGAAATGTTCCCCTGTGAAAAGTGGAAGGATCCTGCTGAGGCGATCATTGCACCATTGTCGGTACAGAGGACCGGTGGGGGATATGAGACAGACATTCCGGCCTCTCCTGCCGTGGCGGTCATCACCGCACGTAGACGGGTATTGCACGCCACTCCGCCCGTAATCAGTATATGCTTGAGATGAAGAGCGTTCGCCGCATGGATGGACTTCTTCACCAGTACGTCGACCACCGCCTCCTGAAAACTTGCAGCGATGTGAGCTGCGTCCCGGTTATTCTCCTCTTCCGTTCGTCCCATAAGAAATGTGCGTACAGCCGTCTTCACGCCGCTGAAGCTGAATTCAGTCTCGGTTTTATCAAGAAACGATCTGGGAAAATCCACAAATTGAGCATCGCCGGATTTCGCTACGCGATCTATGGCGGGGCCGCCTGGAAATCCTATATTCATCATCTTGGCCACTTTGTCGAAGGCTTCGCCCGCCGCGTCATCTCTGGTCTTTCCAATCAAATCGTAGATTCCCCAGTCCTTGATGTGCATGAGTTGCGTGTGCCCACCGGATACAATCAGCGCCAGAAAAGGAGGAGTGAGTGCCGGGTGAGATAAGCGACCGGCGAAAATATGACCTTCCATATGATTGACGCCAACAAGCGGTACTCCAGTTGCGAGACACATCGATTTGGCCATACTCAGACCGATCAGGAGCGATCCAATCAACCCAGGCCCTCTAGTAACAGCGACTGCGTCCATATCTGCCAGCCTGCATTGCGCTGTCTGAAGCGCTGATTCCAGCGCCGGAAGCAGCAGCGTGAGATGCGCGCGGGATGCCAGTTCCGGCACCACGCCACCATAGTCCAGATGGATACCTTGCGATGAGATCACGTTGGCGAGAATAGTCGTTGTATCCTTTACAACGGCCACGGACGTGTCGTCACACGACGTGTCGATCCCTAGGACAATCATAAGATACGCCTGGTTAAGTTCGAGGATTCTCGCGTACGAACGGGTTACGAAGGGGTTGCCTGCTCTGAGTAACCAAGCCGTTTACTTGGTAGACTGAGATGCTTGACGGCCAAAACTTATCTCGCCGTTGTCGATGCGGATATTGAAACCGCAGGCCGGATTCGTGCATATCCAGGCCTTGTACATAATTGTAGCGCCATCACGACCGTAATCGGACAGGGGTACCAGTATACCTGTTTCACACTTCTGACATTCCGGAAAACTCATCTCCATCACTTCTCTCCTATTGCCAAGTGCGTTGCGTTGTCTATGTACACTACTTCCCGGCCCCACTGATGCTCAGGGTCCTGACCATAACCAATGCGTCTTCCTCAGGATGTCGATAGTACCTGTCCCGTCTTCCGATTACTCTATATCCCATTTGTCCATACAACTGCCTTGCGGACTGGTTTGACTCTCTGACCTCGAGTGTCGAATAGGTGCAGCCTTCCGCCACAGCCTGGCTCTCCAATGTGTCCATCAGGAGGCGTCCGATGCCCTGTCTTCGGGCATCTGGAGCTACTGCTACATTTCCAATATGGACTTCATCCACCACAAACCAAGCAACTACGAATCCAACGACCATTCCGTCTCTCCGTGCTACAATGGGATGGGAAATCGGCTGCGCGGAAATCTCTCTGGAGAAACTTGCGCTGGACCACGGGTCTGGATAGGAGGCTCGTTCAATGCGAACAACAGCAGGCAGATCGTCAGGCAACATCTGCTCGATAAACACCGATTCTGCGCTCATGGTACATTCGGCAGTACACCGGTGTCGGGCTGCGCGGACCGGCGTTTGAAGTTTGGCTTCCGAAGATACGTGGGCTCAATTTCGTAAAGGGAAGCCTGCTCTCCCCGCTCCAGATACTCCAGACCCAGTGCCGCGATTGAGGAGGCCCGCAAATCGCTTCCAGATGATGTGAAATGTGCTCGTTCACCTAGATTTGCTCTCAACTGTTCGCCGTAGGTTAACGCGCCAGGTCCCAAAAGCAGGGCCGGTCCGTTGATGTTCTCCGATAGCTTGTCCACCGTCGTGGCTATATCGCGTGATTTTCGCTGCAGATTGCCCTGGCTCATGTCGAATTCCGCGGTATAGATCTTCTGGTGTCTTGCGTCTAGGATCGCATGGATTGGATACGGGCAATAAGGTGACCCAAACGCAACGGCATCCAATGTTGGAACAGCTACGAGGGGCTTACCCGTGCTGAAAGCTAGTCCTTTCGCGAGACTCAATCCCACGCGTAACCCGGTATAAGAGCCCGGTCCGATGGATATGGCTATACCCCCTATCTGAGAGATCTTGAGTCCGGCATCCTTCAGTCCCCGTTCCAGCATGACGGGGAGCTGCTCGGCGTAGACCGACCCCATCTGCAAGGATGACTCAACGAGTATGGCTTTGCCTTCGGTCACAGCCAATCCTGCTGAGGATGAGGAGGTTTCGAGTGCGATCAGAATCATAAGTTTGGTCTCAAAATGGAGTGTTTAAATTGGCGGTGCGAGAATATATGGAGACCGCCAAGCACTGACAAGGCGATTTACGTCGGTTGCGACCGCTATCCCCAGCGAATACCTGAAGTTGCGTCGCGGGATTCAGATCAGTTCCTGTAGTCCACTATTTCCACGGGCCCGAATTGCTCCAATTGGGGGAGTATGGCCTTGGAATTTCCCAGCACGACAATGGAGTAGGTGTGTTCGAAAAAGGATCTCTGAACAGCCTCCTGCACGTCGCTCGGGCTTGTGTTCGCAAGGGTGCGCCTATAGGACTTAAGGTAATCCTCCGTTACGCGAAAAAGTTCCATGCCTGCAAACTGGGCTGCCAGCGCGTTAGGTCCCTCGAGACTGAGTGGAAAAGTGCCAGCCAGATATTGTTTCGACGATGCTACTTCATCTACGGTCACGCCCGCAAGTTGGAGTCTGTCCAATTCAGCCAGGATCGCGGTAATAAGAGCGCCCGTGGACTCGGTTTTTGTGAAGCTGGAAATGGTAAATGTCCCCGGCGCAACAGTGCTGGAAAAGTGACTTGCAATGTCATATGTCAATCCCTGGTTAACGCGAATCTCGTCCACGAGCCGCGACGTGAATCCTCCACCACCAAAGATCGTGTTGGCGATCTGAATCGAAATATAGCTCGGATCATTGCGCTTTATTCCTGGAGATCCCACACGAACGTGAGCTTGGTTCATGTCAGATTTGTTTACAAGGAGGATTTTTCGTGTATCTGGAAAATGCACAGGGGGTAGTGGATTCTCGATTATATCCGTATCCTGCCAGTCGCCGAGTTGCAGATCTATCTCCCTGATCAACTTGTCCGTCTCCAGGTCTCCGACAACAACCAGGAATGCGTTCCCGGGCACGAAATGCGACTGGTGGTAAGATCGGATATCTTCAGCTACTACAGCATTGAGTCCTCGTTCGGTACCCAGTATTTGCCGGCTGTATGGATGCGAACCGTACATCAGCCGACGGTAAAACCTATTCGTGAGATATCCGGCCCGCTCTCTGGTTCGATCGATGGCGCCAAGTAGCTGGGTGCGCTGGCGGTTCACCTCTTCGGGAGAGAAGTGTGGCCGCTTGACCATGTCACCAAGAAGCATAAGAGCCAGG